>JACQVE010000069.1 GCA_016209965.1 Gemmatimonadota bacterium
CATGGACCAGGGCGCGGCCACATCCGACCCGGTGCGGGGCCGCGTCATCTGGGCGGAATTCACCCAACTGCTGCGGCAGGAGCAGCCTTTCACCTTCATGTTCTGGCTGGACGAGCTGGCTGCGGCGCAGGCGCGACTCGGCGGGGTGGTGATGGACCCGCGGGGGGAACTGCAAAGCATGGCCGAGTGGTCGCTCCCGCGATGACAGCCTACATCCTGCGCCGGCTGCTCGGATCCCTGCCCCTGCTCTGGGGCATTGCCACCATCATCTTCTTCGTGCTGACGCTGGCGCCGGGCGACCCGACAGCGCTCTTTTTCAACCCCAACGTTCCCGTGGAAATCCTCGATCAGTTGCGCCGCAACTTCGGGCTGGACCAGCCGTTGCACGTGCGCTATGCCAAGTGGCTGGCGGCCTTCATGAGCGGGGACTTCGGCTATTCCCTGGCGCAGGGCCGGCCAGTCTCGAGGATCCTGCTGGAGACCCTCCCCAATACGCTGGTGCTGACGGGGGCCACTCTGCTCATCGTGTTCGTGCTGGGCGTGGCCATCGGCACCTATCAGGGCGTACGGCAGCACTCCTGGGGGGACCGGGGGCTCAGCGTCGTCTCCCTCTTCTTCTACTCGATGCCATCCTTTTGGCTGGGGCTCATGCTGATGCTGGTCCTGGCGCTCAAGGCGCATCAGTGGGGGTGGCCGATGGCGCTGCCCGCCACCGGGATGACGAGCGTGGACTACGAGTTCCTCGGGCCGCTCGCCCGGTTGCAGGACCGCGTCGCGCACCTGGTGCTCCCCGTCAGCACGCTGACCCTCGTGCTGGCCGCGGGCATCGCGCGCTATACCCGCGGCCAGATGCTGGAGGTGATCCGCCAGGACTACATCCGCACCGCGCGCGCCAAGGGGCTGCCCGAGCGCAGTGTGGTGCTGAAGCACGCGTTGCGCAATTCGCTCATTCCCGTGATCACGCTGCTGGGACTGTACCTGCCACTCCTGTTCAGCGGCGCGGTCTTTGTCGAGACGATCTTTTCCTGGCCGGGGATGGGGCGCGTGATCGTGGACGCGATCTTCCAGCGTGACTACCCGCTGGTCATGGCCACCAGCTTCCTATTTGCCGTGATGGTCGTGCTGGGGAACCTGTTGGCGGACGTGCTCTACGCGGTGGCGGACCCGCGCATCCGGTATGACTAGTACGCCCGTTCGCGATTACGGGGGCAGCGACCCCGAGTCCGCCGCGACTGCGGCGCCGGGCCCGCTGGTGGTGGACGCGCGTGGCGCATCGCAGTGGCGGATCGCGGTGCGCCAGTTCCGGCGGGACCCCCTGGCGCTGGCTGGACTGGCCGTCATTGCGGTGTTGTATCTCCTGGCGCTGCTTGGCCCGCTGCTCACGCCCTACGATCCGCTGGCTCACGCGGATCTCGTGCGCGCAGGCCATCTGCCGCCCTCGGCCAGCCACTGGTTCGGCACCGACCGCTTCGGGCGGGACGTGCTGACCCGCATCCTGTACGGCGCGCGCATTTCGCTCGCCATCGGCCTCATTGCCATTGCCATCAGTGTGACCCTGGGCACGCTGCTGGGCGCAGTGGCGGGATACAGCGGCGGGCGCACGGACGCGGCGATCATGCGCTTCACGGACATGGTGCTCTCCTTCCCGCGACTGGTGCTGCTCATCATGATCGTCGCGCTTTTCGAGCCCTCGATTGCGCTGATCATTGTCGTGCTGGGGCTGACGCAATGGCCGGGGACCACGCGCATTGTGCGGGGCGAAGTGCTGAGCCTGCGCGAGCGCGAGTTCATCCTGGCGGCGCGCGCGCTGGGGATGAGCAGGCCCCGGATCATCCTGCGCCACCTGGTGCCGAATGTGATGGCGCCCGTGATCGTGGCGGCGACCCTGGGCATTGGCAACACCATCGTGCTGGAGGCGGGCCTCTCTTTCCTGGGCCTGGGCGTGCAGCCGCCGACCGCCTCCTGGGGCAACATGGTGGCGGACGGCCGGCAGAACCTGATCGGCGCCTGGTGGGTCGCGACCTTTCCCGGGCTGGCGATTGTGCTGACCGTGCTGTCTTTCAACCTGGTGGGCGACGGGCTACGCGATGCGCTCGACCCGCGGCTGAGGCGCTGATGACGCTGCTCGAAGTGTCCAACCTGCGCACCTACTTCTATACGGACGCAGGCGTGGCGCGCGCGGTGGACGGCGTTTCCTTCCACCTGGCTGCGGGAGAGGTGCTGGGCATTGTGGGTGAGAGCGGGTGCGGGAAATCGGTGACCTCGCTCTCGGTGCTGCGGCTGGTACCGGACCCGCCCGGCCGGGTGCTGCCAGGCAGCTCGGTACGGTTCCGGGGGCGGGAACTCCTGGCGCTCCCGGAATCCGAGATGAGGCGGGTGCGGGGAAATGACATTGCCATGGTCTTCCAGGAGCCGATGACCTCGCTCAACCCGGTCTACCCGGTGGGGAACCAGATCGCGGAGTCGCTCCGCGTGCATCGGGGCTGGGGCAGGCGAGAGGCGTGGGCGCGCGCCGTCGAGATGCTGCGGCTGGTCGGACTAGCGGACCCGGCGGAGCGGTCGCACAGCTATCCGCACCAGCTATCGGGCGGCATGCGCCAGCGCGTCATGATTGCCATGGCGCTGGCTTGCGAGCCCGACCTGTTGATTGCCGATGAGCCGACCACGGCGCTGGACGTGACGATTCAGGCACAGATCCTGGCGTTGCTGCGAGGATTGAGGGAGCAGTTCGGGATGGCCATGATCCTGATCACGCACGACC
>JACQVE010000070.1 GCA_016209965.1 Gemmatimonadota bacterium
CAGCACGAAGAAGATGATGGTGGCAATGCCCCAGAGCAGGGGCAGGGATCCGAGCAGCCGGCGCAGGATGTAGGCTGTCATCGCGGGAGCGACCACTCGGCCATGCTTTGCAGTTCCCCCCGCGGGTCCATCACCACCCCCCCGAGCCGCGCCTGCGCCGCAGCCAGCTCGTCCAGCCAGAACATGAAGGTGAAAGGCTGCTCCTGCCGCAGCAGTTGGGTGAATTCCGCCCAGATGACGCGGCCCCGCACCGGGTCGGATGTGGCCGCGCCCTGGTCCATGAGCGCGTCCAGGCGCGGGTTGTGCACGCCGCTGCGGTTGGTCGAGCGTGGCACGTCGGCCAGCTTCGAGTGGAACAGGGCCACCGGCGCCGATGCGACCTGGAAGTTGTCCAGCACCCAGTTGGCGAAGACCGCGTCGAACTCGCGCGCCCGATGCTGGGCCAGCAGCGTCTGGAATTCCAGCACGCGCAGCTCGACGGCGACGCCCACACCGCGGAGCTGCGCCTGCACCACTTCCGCCACGGCGCGGTTCAGCGGCCGCTCACTCGTCAGCAGGGTGAAGCGCAGCGGGCGGCCGCCCGCATCCTCACGCACGCCGTCCCCGTTCCGGTCCACCCACCCCGCCCCTTCCAGCAGTCGCGCCGACTCCTCCGGATCGTAGGGCAGCGGCTCGACCTCGTGGGCGTAAAAGGGGCTCCAGGGTGGAATCGGACCGGTCGCCACCTGGCCGTAGCCGAAAAGCAGCGCCTGAATGATCTCCAGGCGATTGATCCCCAGGGTCATGGCGCGGCGGACGGCGGCATCCGTGAACGGCGGCCGGCGATTGTTCCAGCCAATGTAGTAGACGGTGCGGCCCGGGAAAGCATGGAGGCGCAGCCCGCGGTTGACCTTGATGTCCGCGGCCTGATCCGGCTCGACCGGGACGTCCACATGCACCCCACCCGTCATGAGCTCGGTCAGCAGCGTCGCGGGCTCGGGCACGATCCTGAGCACCACCCGCTCCAGATTCGCAGGCCCGCCCAACCCTTCCGGGAAAGCAGCGTTCCGCTCCAGCACCACGCGATCATTGGCCCGCCACTCCACCACCCTGAACGGTCCACTGCCGACCGGCCTGCGGTTGAACTCCGCGTTGCGCAACTCTCCGGGTGGCACGCCCTCGAGCACGTGCCGGGGCACCGGCGCCCACCAGAAGTCTTCCAGCGCCTGCGCATGCGGAGCCACGAAGGTGAAACGGACCGTATAGCTGTCCACCACCTCCGCACGGGCTACACTCGTGAGGTAGGCCGAGCCGATGAGCGACGCTGTGGCCGGGTCCTTGGCCAGGTCAAACGTGAACTTCACGTCTTCCGCGGTCACGGGGCGGCCGTCATGCCAGTGCACATCGCGACGCAGCCGGAAGTCGACGCCGCTGTCCCCCAGCAGCTTCCAGCTCTGGGCCAGCCAGGGACGTACATTCAGGGCGGAGTCGTAGGCGATGAGCGGAGTGAAGAGCGCATATTTGTTGACCTCGTCTGCATACTGATCGCTGGCCGTTACCGGGTTGAACCCGCCGAAGTCGGTCCGCATGCCTACGATGGCCGTGCCACCCCGTGTGGCCGGCCCGCCACTCCCCACCCGGTCTTCCCGCTCGCCGCACCCCAAACCCACCACCGCCGCGGCGAGCGCGAGCAGCACCCCACCACCAGCGCTGCGGGCAACGCATCGCGGCGCCACTCGCTCACCCATGGGCATCACCTCCGGCCAGCCGTTCCCAGAGACCGGCGGCGCTCTGTCCATGCCGCCGAGCGGTACACCGCCGCCAGCCGCCTTGCCCGATCCCGCTCCTCGCGGGACGGCCGCTGGCGCGCAAGACGAATGCCCAGCATTTCCTGGAAGCCGGCGCGCAAGGCGGCGACTAGCACAGGCCACTCGGGTGGCGAGCCGAGCAACTCCTCGAGTGTGATCGGCCGGGCGGCCGGGAATGCCCGCGCGCCCCGCTCCGCCCCGACGAGCAGCTCGAACACCCGCTCCTGTCCGCCCCCGAGCAGCACGGACCCGTGCTGCAATACCGAGCGCCGCTCGCAGCGCTGCGCGCTGCCCACCAGCTTCCGCCCGCCCACCACTACTTCGCCTGGCGCGGCGGCGCCGAAGCACACCGCCACCGCGCCCTCCCCCAACTCCCCCGCCCGGCGGGGGGTACGCGCGCCCGCCGCCCCCTCCCCC
>JACQVE010000071.1 GCA_016209965.1 Gemmatimonadota bacterium
GATCTACACCGAGCGCTTCATGCGCGCCCCGCAGGAGAACCCGGGCGGCTACCGGGAAAGTGCGCCCACGCAGCATGCGGGCAGCCTGGCCGGCCACCTCTTACTGGTCCACGGCACGGGCGATGACAACGTCCATTTCCAGAACACGGTGCAGCTCGTGGACGCGCTGCAGGCCGCAGCCAAGCAGTTCTCCCTGATGATCTACCCCAACCGCCGCCACGGTATATCTGGCGCCAGCGCCCAGGTCCACCTCTTCACTCTGCTCACCGACTGGATCAGCGCCAGGCTCTAGAGTAGGCGGCCACACGAGTGAATCCTCCGGCGGCACTCGGTTTGCCCTGAGTGGTCGAGTTCGTGAGTATGGTCACGCACCGAGGGCGGCGGCCGAATGCGACCGTGCTCGCGAATTCCACCACTAAGGTGGCAAACTGCTCGGAAGGAACCAACGGAGGCGCTTTCATGCGAACTGCACTGGATCCGCTCCCCCTCGTCCTGGGCATCTACGCTTACGTGGGCAAGCTGCTTGCCCGCGCTGCCCAGCGCCGCGAGGGTGACGATGCCGCCGGCCTGGCCGCTCGCTTTGCACAACAGCGCGGCCAGCCCGCGGACCGCGAGGTGCGGCGGCTGCTGCGTTCGCTCCACGCGGACGTGAAGACAGCAGACAAGCTGCTCAAGAAGACGGCGGACATCTGGAAGATTTCGGCGCAGACCGACCTGGTGGATCTGGTCGTCCAGGCGCGGGGACAGGAGCCGGAGCCAAAGGCATACGTGCTCCTTCAGCCGCCGGAAATCAGGGCCCTGCTGCAGTCCATCCTCGAAGCGGCCCGGGCGGCGGGCGAGAACGAAGAGACCCTCGATCATCTCGAGCAGGCCGCCGACGCCCTCGAAGCGCGACCCGGCGACTACCTCGCCTTCGGATTCGCTCCCTGGGGAGCCTAGCCTCGTGTCACGAGGAGATCCCATGCAAGCTCCAGCCGTTCCACTGCACCTTCGCAGCGCGAGCCGACCCATGCAGGTGCGCTTCTTCCACGGGCGGGAGCTCGAAACGCTCGAGCTCGCGCTCAACACCTGGCTCGCGGAACGCGTGGATCGCGAGATCGTCGATGTCCGCCAGTCGGTGATCCCCGCGACAACGGGGCGCGGCGCCGCGGAATTCGTGGTGAGCGTCTGGTACATCGAGGGGTGAAGCGGCGGCCTATCGGCGAAGTGCCGAGATCAGAGCCTCCCCTGCCGCGGCAATCTGCCAGCGCCGCAGCCCCGGCACCGCGTTCAACTCCTCGAGCGAGCGAGACCGGCGTCGCGCCAGCTCTTCTAGCTGGAGACGCGGCAGCAGGAAGCCGCGGTCCAATCCCAGCTCGGCGGCCATCCGGTCCCGCGCCGACCTCAAGCGCTCCAGTGCACGATCGAACTCCGCATCCGGTGCCGGGCGGCCGGCACGCCGCGGGCGAGTGGGCAGCGATTCCGCGGAGAGGCTCTGCGCCCGACGGACCGCCTCGAGGAGCTCCGCGCCATGGGAGTCCACGATCCGGCGCGGAACACCGCTCACCTCCGCAAGCTCCCCGAGGTTCTGTGGCATGCGGCGGGAAAGCTCCAGCAGCGCGGCGTTGGACAGGACTCGAAATGGCGCCTTGTCCCGCGCACGCGCCAGGCGCTCCCGCCAGTCGTAGAACCCCCGCAGCGCGGCAAGCTGGCGGGGACGGAGGTCGCGCCCGCCCTTGATGCGTAGGTAAGGATCACCATCCTCACGAGCCTCGTCCCAGCGCACCGCCTCCTGCAGCCGGAACTCCTCCTGCGCCCAGCCCAGCCGCCCCGCCGCCGCCAGCTCCGCCCGCAGCCGATCCCGCAGCGCCAGCAGATGCCGCGTGTCTTCTGCCGCGTACTCGAGCAGCATCGCGGGCAGCGGACGCTCAGCCCAGTCCGCCCGCTGGTGCTTCTTGTCCAGACGTAGCCCCACGTACTTCTCCACCAGGTTTGCCAGGCCGATGGCCGGCTCGCCCAGGAACTGTGCCGCAATGCGCGTATCGAACAGCCCTCGCACGGTGAGGCCGAAATCCCGCGCCAACAGACGCAGGTCGTAATCGGCGTCGTGCAGGACGATTTCCACCTCAGGGTCCGCGAACACGCCGGCCAGCGGCGAGAGCCGCTGCACCACCAGGGTGTCCACCACCCAGGTCTCCGTGCGGGTCGAGAGCTGCAGCAGACAGACGCGGTCGAGGTAGCGGTGAAAACCCGCTGCCTCCGTGTCCACCGCCACCAGTCGCTCGGCCGCCAGCCGGTCCGCAATGGCGCCGAGACGCGTTTCGCTCTGAATGTATTCCATTCTGCCCCGGTAGCTGGCCGGCCCCAACGTGCAACCCCGGCGGCCGCCTGTGCAAGGCTGCCGTCAGTTTGCGCCGCGCGGGGGCCCCGCATAGCATGCCCGGTTCATCTCGACCGGAAGGGAGCCCATGCGCCTGCAACGCCGCAGGAACCTCCTGGCCCTCGCACTCATGGCCTCCCTGGCCGATGCAGCGATTGCGCAACAGCCGCTCGGCGCGCTGCGCCCCGACCTCGAGGCCAGGATCGCCCGCCACCGCGGCACTGTGGGCCTGGCCCTCGTCGACCCCAAGACAGGCGAGACCATGGCCATCCGCGGGGACGAGCCGTTCCCCACGGCCAGTGTGATCAAAGTGGCCGTCCTGGTCGAGCTCTTCCACCAGGTCGAGCACGGGAAGCTGCGCCTCGAGGACCCGCTGATCCTGCTCGAGACGGATAAACAGCCCGGCTCCGGCATCCTTCAGTTCCTTGCTGCGCCGCACCAGCTCGGCGTGCGGGACGCAGCCTTCCTGATGATAGCGCTCAGTGACAACACGGCCACCAACCTCCTGGTGGACAAGCTCGGTATCCGCGCCGTCGGCGAGCGGATGGAGGCCCTGGGGTTCCCCCGCACGAAGCTGCACCACAAAGTGTTCCTTCACTCGAGTAGCGTGGCGCCAGACTCCTCCGCCCGCTACGGGCTGGGCGTGACAACACCCCTCGAAATGGCCCGCCTCCTGGCCATGATCTACCGCGGCGAGGCCGCTTCCGCACCGGCGTCGGCCGAGATGCTGCGCATGCTTAAGGCACAGTTCTACAACGACATGATCCCGCGCTTCCTGCCCGCCGGCACCACCGTCGCCCACAAGACGGGGTCCGTGGACGAGTCGCGCAACGACTGCGGCATCGTTTACTCCAAGGCGCGAGATTACGTGCTCTGTATATTCAGCACCGGTAACGCCGACACGAGCTGGCGGCTGGACAACGAGGCACAACTGCTGATTGCAGAGCTTGCGCGGCTGGTGCACCACGCTCTCGCTGGCGGGGGCGGCTAGCTGCGATGGCCGCCCCGCCCGCAGCAGAGCGCGTCGTGCTGCTGGTCGCGGACCGGGTCCACACCTTCGCAGCGCCCCCGCCCGGGCACACCCGGACCGCTGCCACGGTGCAGGCGCTTCTGCTACGCGACGGCCGGGTGGTTGCGGCCGGAACCGCCCACCAGCTTCAGCACCTCGCGCCGCGCGCCCCGCGCCTGGACCTGCGCGGCAGCACCATCACTCCCGGGCTGACCGACGCTCACGCGCACCTCGTCGAGTGGTCCCTCGCCCGCCGCGAAGCCGATCTCTCCACTGCGACCACGCCGGAAGCGGCCGCCCAGACGGTGGCTCGGCACGCCCGGGCCCGAGCGGGCGAGTGGGTGCGGGGGCGGGGGTGGAATCCCCACCACTGGGACGCCCTCCCACACCGGTCGCTCCTCGATGCGGCCGTGCCGGACCGGCCCGTGGCGCTGCAGAGCCACGATATGCACGCACTGTGGGTGAACAGCCAGGCACTCGAGCGGGCCGGCATCGGTGCCGGCTCGCCCGACCCGGAGGGCGGGCGAATTCTCCGAGATGAGGACGGCCGCCCCGCCGGCGTGCTCCTCGAGAATGCCACGCAACTGGTCTTGCAGTGCCTGCCGCCCCCCTCCGAGCAGGAAGCTGCCGGCGCGTTGCTCGAGGGGCAGCTCGAGCTGCACCGTTTGGGGATCACCGGCATCCACTCGGTAGAGGCGGATTCGCTCCGCATCTTCGAGAGCGTGCGCGCCCGCGGCCGCCTCCGCCTGCGCGTGCTCCAGCACTTGCCCCTCGCCCGCCTCGATGACGCGATCCGACTCGGACTGCGCAGCGCCTTGGGCGGGGAGTGGATCCGCATCGGAGGAGTCAAGATGTTCCTGGACGGCGCCCTCGGTTCTCGCACCGCCTGGCTGAGCGCGCCCTACCAGGGGAGCAGCGACTGCGGCGTCCAGGTGCTGCCCGAGCCGGAGTTCCGCGATGCCGTGGAACGGGCGGCTCGGGCCGGCCTTGCCAGCACCGTCCACGCCATCGGCGATGCGGCGGTCGGCCTCGCCCTCGACGTGCTCGCCCTGCCGCAACATCGCACCGACACCCTGCCCCACCGCATCGAGCACCTCCAGCTCTGCCCGCCGGAGCGCCTGGCAGACGCTGGGCGCGCAGGGATCGTCTGCTCGATGCAGCCGGCACACCTCATCACGGACTGGAGGCCGGCTGAGCTGTATTGGGGGCACGAGCGGAGCCGCACCGCCTACGCCTTCCGCTCCCTGCTCCGGGGCGGGCTCACGGCGGCCCTGTACGGAACGGCGGTTGCCCCGCCTGCTGGGAGCGGCGCGGTCCTGGCCTTCGGTTCGGATATGCCGGTCGAGCCGCCGGACCCCCGCCTGGGATTGTTCGCCGCTACGGCGCGCTCCGACCTGGCCGGCGAGCCGCGCGGCGGCTGGTTCCCCGAGGAGCGGCTGACCACCGCAGAGGCGCTGCGGGCGTATACGCTCGGGCCAGCGCACGCGGCCGGACTCGCCGGGTCCCAGGGGCAACTCACCCCGGGCGCCTTCGCCGACCTCGTCGCCTGGGACAGAGACCCGCTCGCGCTGAGCGGGGCCGACCTGCTCGAGGTCCACGTCGTGGCCACCATGGTTGCCGGGGAACTGGTCTAGTGGTTCCCGCCCCGCGCGATGCAGCGGCGCGCGAATGCCTCAGAACCTCGTGGCGAGCCACTAGCAGCGCCACACCCCGTAGCGATACTCTACGGGTTGCCGTCGCTGCCTCCTTTCCGGAACGGTGCCTGGCCATGCGTACCAAGGTCGTCGCCACCATCGGACCCGCGTCGGCACAGCGGGAGAACGTCATTGCACTCGCCGAGCTGGGAGTCGACGTTGTGCGCGTGAACTTCGCGCACGGCACCCACGACGAGCACGGCCGCGTCATTGCCTGGGCGCGCGAGGCGGCCCGCGGGCTGGGCAAGCCGCTGGCCGTCCTCGCCGATCTCGCCGGCCCCAAGATCCGGATTGGCGCGCTTCCCGAGCCCCTGCCGCTGGTCGAGGGAACGACCGTGATGGTCGCGCCGGAAGCCGAAGCCCAGGCCGGCGAGCTGCCCGCGACCTACGCCGATCTCGCGCTGGACGTGATGCCCGGCACACGCCTGCTCCTGGACGACGGGCTCATGGAGCTCCGCGTCCAGGAAGTGCGGCCGCCCCGCGTCGCCTGCACTGTCGTCCGCGGCGGCATGCTCCGGCCGAACAAAGGGATGAACCTGCCCGGCGTGCACGTCAGCGCGCCCTCGCTCACGCCCAAGGACCTGATCGACCTGGAATTCGCGCTGCGCGCCGACGTCGACTACATCGGCCTCTCCTTCGTGCGTCGGCCCGAGGACGTGCTCGACCTCAGGCGCCGGCTGCCCGACGGACCGTTGATCGTTTCCAAGGTCGAGAAGGATATCGCGCTGCAGAATATCGAGGGCATCCTGGCCCAGACCGATGCCGTCATGGTCGCGCGCGGCGACCTGGGCGTCGAGCTGCCCTTCGAGGAGGTGCCGCTCGCCCAGAAGCGCATCATCCAGTTGGCCAACCTCTACGGCCGCCCCGTCATCACCGCTACGCAGATGCTCGAGTCCATGATGCAGAACCCCCGGCCAACCCGCGCCGAGGCTAGTGACGTGGCCAATGCGCTCTTCGACGGCACCGACGCGGTCATGCTGTCAGGAGAGACCGCCGCCGGCCGCTACCCCTTGCTCGCCGTGGAAGCTATGGTGCGCATCGTCGGGGAGATCGAGCGTTCACAGGCCTTCGAGGCCGGGCCGAAGTACGACGTCCCCATCCTCGGTCACCTGCGCGCCGGCGCCACGCCTACGGAGCACGCCATTGCCTCCGCTACCGTAGAAGCTGTGCGCCTGCTGGGCGCGCCTGCCATTGTGACCTTCACTCGCACCGGCTTCACGGCTCGCCTGGTCTCCAGCTACCGGCCGCCCGTGCCCATTGTGGGCGTGAGTGATCAGCCTCGAACCTGCCGCCAGCTCGCGCTGGTGTGGGGCGTGCACCCCGTGCTCTGCCAGGACCCCGTCACCTACGAGTCCATGCTGGCCTGTGCTCGCGAATACCTGCTGGGCAGCCGTATCGTGCAGGCGGGCCAGCGCGTCGTGGTGACGGCCGGGGTGCCCTTCCATGTCCGCGGTACCACCAACATGCTGCGCGTCGAGGAGCTGTGAGGTGAGACTTCACTTCCTGGGCACCGGCACCTCCTTCGGCGTGCCCGTCATCGGCTGCCGCTGCGCTACCTGCCAGTCTCCGGATCCACGCGACCAGCGGACGCGGCACGCCGCGCTGCTGGAGAGCGACGACGCGTCCCGCCACCTGCTCGTCGACGCCCCCCCGGAGCTGCGCCTCCAACTGCTGCGCGCCGGCATTGCCCGCATCGACGCCGTCTGGTTCACCCACTGCCACGCCGACCACACCCACGGCGTCGACGACTTGCGCGCCTTCTCCGTCCGACCCGACCAGCCGCTCCTGGCCTTCGCCAGCGCCGAATGCGCCCACACGCTGCGCGCCAAATTCGCCTACATCTTCGACCCCGACTACCACCCCCCGGAGGGCACTACCAAGCCCCACCTGCGCCTGCAGGTAGTGCCACCCGGAGAGGCGGTCGACGTCGCGGGATTCCGATTGCTGCCGCTCCCCGTGCCCCACGGTGAAGTGTTCGCCTTCGGCTTCCGCGCCGGCGCGCTGGGCTACGTCACGGATGCCAAGGCCATGCCCGCCGAAACCCGGGACGCGCTGCGCGGCGTGCGCGTGCTCGTGCTGAATGCGCTCTGGTTCGGGAAACGGCACCCGACCCACTTCACCATCGAAGAGGCGGTCGATGTCGCCCGCCAGATCGGAGCCCGGAAGACCTACTTGACCCACCTGACCCACCGGGTAGGCCACGCCCAACTTCTGGGGGCGCTGCCACCCGGCATTGAGCCGGCGCATGACGGCCTCGTGATCGAGATTTGAAGGGCTTCGCCATGGCGGGCGCTTGATCGTCTACCTGAACGGGAAGTGGCTGGAGGAGGCCGAGGCCGCCGTCTCCGTCCAGGACCGCGGCTTTCTCTTCGGCGATGGCGTGTTCGAGAGTGTGCGCCGCCACCGCGGCCACTACTTCCGGCTGCGCCAGCACCTGCGCCGACTCGAGCAGGGTGCCGCCGCCCTGCGCATCCCACTGACGCAGCTCGAATCGATCCAGGACGCGGCCCGCGAGCTGGCCCGGCGCACGGGCATGGAAGAGGGGATGCTCCGCGTTACGGTCAGCCGGGGCGCGGCCAGCGGCGCGCCGCCTACGCTGCTGCTCACCTTGCGGCCCATGCCCGCAGACTGGAGCCAGCAGGCCGAGCGCGGCTGGCGCCTCATCACCGCCGCAGTGCGGCACCCGCCCCCCGAATCGATGCCGCCGCAGCTCAAGGCCCTGGGCCGCATGTACCCCGTCCTCGCCCGCCTGGAAGCGGAGTCCGCCGGTGTCGATGACGCGCTGCTGCTCTCCACCAGCGGGGAAGTGGCCGAGGGGCCCAGTTGGAACGTCTTCTGGCGGCAAGGCGATCGACTTTGCACGCCTGCGGCCGCGGTCGGCATCCTGGAAGGCGTCACCCGCGCTGTGCTGCTCGAGATCGCCGCCGAGCTTGGCTACACTGTCGAGCAGGGGCGCTTCCCCCGCGCCGAGCTGGACCGCGCCCAGGAGATCTTCGCGACCATGACTTCCCTCGGGCCCGTGAGCATTCTCGAGCTGGACGGCAGGCCGCTGCCGCCCCAGGCCGCCACGGCCGCGCGCCGCCTCCGCACCCGCTACTGGGAGCAGGTCGAGCGGGAAGCCGCGCAGGGTCTGCCCTGAGTGGTCGAGTTCGTAAGTACGGCCGTATTTGCGGATTCGACCACTAAGGCGGGCGTAGCGCGTGGGGTGGAGGTGCTGGGGTGTTTCATCGCGCAGCTCGCCCAAGGGCAGACCCCCGCGCCGGAGCGCGACCCGGACTGCACGTCCGGAACTTCGCCTGCGGCAGAAGGGTACGCGCAAACAGAAGCCTTCGCGGGTCCTGCACGCGACCCGGCGACGCGGCCCGGCGCCCGGCGAGGCTCGGCGGCCAAGATTCTGGGGATCAGCGAGAAGGCGCTCCGCGAGCAGTTGCTCGCCTGTGTCGAGGAGGCCGTAGCCGCCCACTGAAGCCGAGGCAGGCCGCGCGACCGGACGCGGCGCCCGAAAGGAGGGACGAAATGGCGCAGAGTGATGAGCTTCCCTACATCGTCGTGGAACGCCGCGGCGGCAGCATAGCCCCCTTCCTCTGGGGCGCTTTCCTCGGCGCCGGCCTCGCGCTCCTCCTCGCGCCCCGCTCCGGCAAGGAGACCCGCAGGGAGATCCGCGGCGGCATGAAGCGGCTGAAGGAAACCGCCGAGGGAACCGCCCGCGAGATGCAGGAAGCAGTCACCGGTACGCTCGGCAATGTCCGCCGCGAAGTGAGCAGCCGCCTCGACGCCGCACGCCAGGTCGTAGACGCGGGCAGGGAGGCCGCCCGCGAAACACGAGCCGAGCTGCAGCAGCGCCTGGCCGATGCCAGGCACACCGTGCAGACCGGGATCGACGCGGCGCGCCGCGCCGGCCGCGTAGAGGAAACGCCTGGCCCCCCTGCGCGCGCCACACGGCGGGCCCGGAGCGGGCAGCGCGCGGCGCCGCGCAGGCCTGAGGAAGAAGAAGACGTCGGTATCTAAGGTCTGGCGACGTTGCCGCCCGGCCCTCGCTCCTGAGCTCCGCGCGCGCGCCGGCAGCGCGCTCCGGGCTGCGGGCGAGTTCCTGCGCCGCGTCTATCAGAAGGCGGACGAAGACCGCATCTTCTTCCTCGCCGGCGCCATCGCCTTCAATGTCCTCGTCGCCTTCGTGCCCCTCCTCCTGGCCATTCTCGGCATTGCCGGCACCATCCTGCGCATGCAGAGCGCAGATCGAGCCGATGTGCTGCTCCGCTTCCTGAGCCGGAACCTGCCTCAGGTCAGCCCGGAGTTCGAGCGCGCTGTCGCCAGCCTGCTGCACGGCCTCATCGACAAGAGCACGGGACTGCTCAGCGTGGGCACCATATTCCTGGTCTGGCTCGCTACTCGCCTCGTCGGCACGCTGCGCACCGTGCTGCGCGAGATCTTTGACGCGCAGCAGGAGCGCAGCATGATCGCGGGCAAGATCTTCGACATGAAGATGGTCGTCGCGGCCGGCACACTTTTCGCCCTCAATGTCGGCTTGACGGTCGGGCTCGAGATCGTGGCCAGGCTCGGCTTCCAGTTCCTCGGCCTCGAAGGAGGGCGGTTGCGCCTCATCCAGTTCCTCTACGGAAATCTCGTCGCCTTCCTGACCATCTGGGTCATGTTCCTGCTCATCTACCGCTACCTGCCCAAGCGCCGCGTCCGCTGGCACACGGCGCTGGTTGCCGCGACCTTCACGGCCACGCTCTTCGAGCTGATGAAGCAGGCGTTCAGTTTGTACGTCACCAATGTTGCGGATTACCACTCGACGTACGGCAACCTGGCGACGCTCGTGATCCTGATCCTCTGGGTGTACTACTCCGCCGTAGCCTTTGTCCTGGGCGGCGAGGTCGCCCAGGTGATCGCCATACAGCGCACCCGCCGGCGGCAGAAGGAGAGGCTGAGGTGAGGCTGCGCCGCACGATTTCTGCCGCGGCAGGGTTCCTGACCCTAAGTGGTCGAGTTCGTAAGTACGCCCACGGCCGAATGCGGCCGTATTTGCGGATTCGACCACTAAGCGACGGCCTCGGCTTCCGCGCCGCCACTGCCCCGGCTAGATTCGCCGGTATGGAAAAGCCGCGGCCAGACGCCAGAAAGGTCATTGCCAGGAACAAAAAGGCGCTCCACGAATACCACGTGCTGGAGACCTTCGAGGCGGGCGTCGTCCTGACCGGTCCCGAGGTCAAGTCGGTACGCGCAGGGAAGATCAGCTTGAGTGAAGCATACAGCCGGATCGAGCACGGGGAGGCGTGGCTGTTCGGCATGCACGTCAGCCCCTACGACCCGGCCAGCCGCTGGAACCTGGATCCCCGCCGCCCCCGCAAGCTGCTGCTCCGCCGCCGGGAACTCCGGCGCCTCATCGGCGCCACCCAGGAAAAGGGCCTCACGCTCGTCCCCCTCGACCTCTACTTCCGCCGCGGATACGCCAAACTGACGCTGGCGCTCGGCCGGGGGAAAAAGCTCCACGACAAGCGCGAGGACCTGAAGCGGCGTGGCGCCGAGCGAGACATCCAGCGGGCGTTGAGAACCAGCCGATGAGCCGCTGGCTCCTCCTCCTGCTCCTCGTGACCCCCGTCGGCTTGCACGGGCAGGCGCCCGCCGTGCTGCGCATCGAGGGAGTGGGCCAGGCGGCTCCCGCTCCGCTGGACCACCAGAGCGGCTATCCGGCTTACCCGGCCACCGCCCTCGCCCTGCTCGGCGCCGAGCTGCACTTCGGGCCCGCCAGCTTCCGGGCGCTCCTGCTGGGCGATACCCTGCACTTCGAGATCCTCTCCCCCTTCTTCCTGGCCGGCGGCCGGGTGAGCCAGCTCGTGGCACCCGTCTACCGCGAAGCGGGTATCGTCTATCTGCCGCACCAGTTCTTTACGGAATGGCTCCCCGCACACTACGCCGGCCGCATCACCTACCAGGCCGGCGTACTGCGCCTCCGGCCGCCAACGCTGGCCCAGCGCGCGGAACCGGCCGCCACGCGGCCGCCCGCGGACAGTGTGGCGGCGCCGGCCGGGCGCGGGCCCGCTGAGGCGGCGCGCGTGGTCGTGCTCGACGCCGGGCACGGCGGCAGGGACCCGGGCAGGATCGGGCCTAACGGCGTGCGCGAAAAAGATGTTGCCCTGGCCGTCGCACTCCGGCTCGCCGCACTGCTGCGCAGCCGCGGGTACGAGGTACACGTCACGCGCAGCTCCGACACGCTCATCGATCTCGCCGATCGTACCCGACTCGCCAATGAATGGAAGGCGGGGCGCCCCGCTGCGCTCTTCCTGTCCCTCCACGCCAACGCCGGGCCGTCCGGCGCCGAGGGGTTCGAGAGCTTCTTCCTCTCCGCCGCCCGCACGGAAGATGAGCGCCGCGTCGCCGACATGGAGAACGCGGCCGTCGCCTTCGAGGACGCGCCCGCGGCCCAGCCAGTTCCGGAGCTCGACCATATCCTCAGTAATCTGCGCAACAACTTCTATCTGCACGCCTCCAACAACCTGGCCGAGACGGTGCAGCGCCGGCTGGCCTCGTTTCACCCCGGGCCCAACCGCGGCGTCAAGCAGGCCGGGTTTCGCGTGCTGATCGGCGCGCTCATGCCCGCAGCACTGGTCGAGTTGGCCTTCATTTCCAACCCGCGCGAGGCGCGGCTGCTGGGTACCTCCCCCTTTCAGCAGAAGCTCGCCTGGGCGCTCGCCGACGCCGTGGACCGCTTCTTCTCCATGCACCAGCACCTCCTGGTCGCGGGGGAGGCGGGATGAGGCGCTGGCTGGCCCTCGGACTCCTCACGGCCGCGCTGCTCCCGTCTTGCGCCTACTTCAACGCCCTGTACAACGCCCGCAGGCTGTTTGCCGAAGCGGAGCGGGCGGCGGCGCGTGGCGAAAACGCGCGGGCCTTCACTGCCTACGGCTCGAGCATCGAGAAGGCGGCCAAGAGTCTGCGTCAGGATCCGGACGGGCGCTGGGCCGATGACGCACTCTATCTGATTGCGCGCGCCCACTTCTGGCGCGCCGAGGATGCGGCCGCCCGAGCCGCGCTGCTGCGACTGCTCGACGAGACGCGGGACACCGGGATGCGGGCCAGCGCGCAGGCGTACCTGGGAGCCGCCGAGGTCCGCCTCTCCCTCTACGCCCCGGCAGTCGAGCGACTGAATGCCGCCCTTGCCGCCGCGGGCGGGCGGGAGGAGCTCTCGGCTTTTGCTCGGCTCTGGCGCGCGCGCGCTCGTTTCGGCGCGGGCGACGAGGAAGGAGCCTGGGCCGATCTGACCGCCGCCGCCCGCACGGCTGGCCGCACCGGCGGCGAGGCTCGCCTCGAAGCCGTCAGCCGCGCAGTGGACGAGGCGGACGGCGGCCGGGCGCCCCAAGCTTTCGCGGCACTGCTGCGCGACGCGGATGGCTACCGCTGGGCCGATTCGCTGCGCGCTTCGGCTGAGCGCGCCGCCCAGCTCTGGGGTGCCGCCAGGGCGCGGGAACTGCTGGCGCCGCTGCCGGAGGCGCCCTGGCCCCCCCGCTCGCAGGGTGGCCTGGCACTCTTCCGCGCTGAACTGGCCGCCCGCGCCGGAGACACGGCCACGGCCATCGCCGAAGCCCGGCTCCTCGCCGAGCGCGCCGCAGTCCCCACGTCGGAGCGCGCTCGCGTGGCCCTCGCCCGCTGGCAGCTTGCAGGCATGCGGGAGCTAGGCGACGCTGCCCAGATCCGCGCACTGCTGCTCCCCGCCCTCGCGGATGCGCAGGCGCAGGCACTGCTACGCTCGCTGAAAACGCTCGCCGTCTTGCTCGAGCGCGCCCGCGAGACCGCGCAGCCATTGGCTATTTTCGCCGCCGCCGAGCTGGCCCGCGACGAGCTCGGCGCCCCCGCCCTCGCCCGCTCCCTCTTCCTCACCTATGCCGAGCTCGTGCCCCAGGCCACCTGGGCGCCCAAAGCGCTGCTGGCTGCGGCCGCCACAGGTCCCGCGCCTGACCAGGCCCAGAGCATCCGTCAACTGCTCTCCGGCTATGGGGAGAATCCCTATGTGGCCGCGCTCTCTGGAAGCGCCGCCGAGGAGCCGTTCCGCAATGCAGAGGAGCGGCTGGCTCGTACGCTCGCCGTGCTCCGGGAGGAAGCCAGCCGGGAGGCGGACCGGCGCGACGCCCTCGTCATCCGTGCCGTGGCCCTGCTGGACAGTGTGAAGGCGGCGGCGCGCGCCGATAGCATGAAGCTGGTTTGCGGCGCCATGCTCGACACCCTGGGCATCGCCGGCGTGAAGGCCGACAGTGTCCGCGTCGCCTGCGTACGCGGCGACTCGCTGCGCGTCGACTCGATCCTCAAGCTGGACACTTTCCTGGCCGACAGCGCTCGAGTGCCCCAGGATACCTCCTTTGACGCCCGCGCCAGAGCCGCTCCGCCTCCCCAGCGGCGCGACACCATCCTATGAGGCTCAGCCAGGAGCTGCTCGGTACTGAATTCCAGAATCCTGTGCTCCTGGCCAGCGGCACGTGCGGCTACGGCCAGGAGCTCGATGGGATCCTGGACCTGGAGTTGCTCGGCGGCATCGTGACCAAGTCGGTGACTCCCGAGCCGCGCGCCGGCAACCCGGCGCCCCGCGTCGCCGAGTTTCGCGCCGGCATGCTCAATTCGGTGGGCCTCGCCAATGTGGGGCTGGCCGAGTTCCGCACCCGTAAATTGCCCTGGCTCGCCGAGCGCCTGCGCCGCGCCCGCGTGCTGGTGAATGTCGCGGGTCGCACCATCGAGGAGTTCGCCCAGGTCGTCGAAACGCTCGAAGGCGAGCCGGGCTTCCTGGGCTTCGAACTGAACGTCTCCTGCCCCAACGTGAAGGAGGGCGGGGCGCTTTTCGCCACCCGCGAGGACCTGCTCGCAGCCGTGGTCCGCCACGCCCGCGCCCGCACACGCCGCCCCCTGGTGGTCAAGCTCGCACCCAACGTCCCGGACATCGGCCGCATGGCCGAGATCGCCGTAGCCGAGGGCGCCGATGGCTTGACCTTGATCAATACGCTGCCCGGCCTGCTGTTCGACATCGAGCGCCGCCGGCCGATTCTCGGCGCCGGCGTCGGCGGCGTCAGCGGTGCGGCCGTCCTGCCCGTCGGCGTGCACGCCGTTTGGCAAGCCCGCCGCCGCACGGCCGTCCCCATCCTGGGCGTCGGCGGCATCGCCAGCGCGAGCGACGCCCTGCAGTACTTCCTCGCCGGCGCGAACCTGGTGCAGTTGGGCACTGCCAGCTTCGCGGATCCCCGCATGGCCTTGCGTGTACTCTCGGATCTGCGCCGCTTCGCGGAGCGGCAAGGCATTGAGGACATCCGCCAGCTCATGGGCGGTAGGGTCCACGACTGAGACGAGTTCACTCCCTGCGTATATGGCCACGATCATCGTCGCCCTGGACCTGCCCACGGCCGCCGAGGCGCTCTCCCTCGTGGATCGGCTGGGAGACGTCGTCGAGTACTACAAGGTCGGGGCGCCCCTCTACACGCGCAGCGGGCCGCAGATCGTGCGCGAGCTGCGGGCCCGGAGCAAGCGCGTTTTCCTGGATCTGAAGTTCCACGACATACCCCACAGCGTCGAGGGAGCCGTCCGGGCCGCCGCCGAGCTGGAAGTGGACATGCTCACCCTGCACGCTGCCGGCGGTTCCGCCATGCTCGAGGCGGCGCGGCAGGCAGTGGGCTCGGATGGCCCGCTGCTCCTCGCCGTCACTCTCCTTACTTCCTTCACCGCCGCGGACGTCGAGCAGGTATGGGACAAGCAGCTCCGCTCCCTGCGCGAGGAGGTCGCCCGGCTGGCCGCCCTGGCCGCCGACGCCGGCCTGGATGGCGTCGTCGCCGCCGCGCTCGAAGCCGAGGCGCTCAAACGACGTCACGGCGCCGGATTCCTCGTGGTCACGCCCGGTATCCGACCCGCCGGTGACTTGCCCAGCGACCACGTGCGCACCGCCACGCCGGCCGACGCCGTGCGCGCCGGCGCCGACTTCCTCGTGATCGGGCGGCCAGTATTCGAGGCGCCGGACCCCCAGGCTGTGGTCAAACAGATCCTCAACGAGACGGCCGCCGCGGAGCCACAGCCATGAGGCGGCCAGCCGCCTCGCTCAGCCTCGCCTTTCTGCTCGCCGCCACCGGTGCGGCCAGCGGCCAGGCGCCCGACCTCGAGCCCGTGCTGGCACGCCTCGCTGCGTCCTGGAGCCGCGGCGATGCCGCCGCCATTGCAGCCCTCGCCTCCCGCGACGGAGTCTCGCTCGAGATCGAGCGCAAAGCCGTCGGGCCACTCAGCCCGCGCCAGGCCGCAGCCATGCTGCGCCGCCTCTTCGAGGAACGCGTCACGGTACAGCTCTCCGTTGGCATGGTCGACGTGGTGGGCGGCGCACCACGCCGCGCCTTCGGCGAGCTTACCTGGATGGCCAGAGTCCGCGGAACCAGCATTCCGGAACGCGCTACCGTGTTCCTCGCGCTCGTCCAGGAGGATGGGTGGCGCCTGACCCACATCCGGCTGCTGCCGTGAGGCGCAGCTCATGCCTGACCTGAGCCGCATCTTCGACTGGGAGCGGGTCCTGCCGGACCTCGTCCGCATCGGCGTCATTCTCGGCCTCGCCTTTGCCGGCTACCACGCCGTCAAGCTCCTCACCGCTCGCCTGCAGCGCGAGCGGCCCGAGGAGGACCCCCTCCTCAAACGACTGCGCGAGCAACGGGCCCGCACCCTCGCCGGCCTGCTGAACAACGTCGCGCTCGTCGTCATCGTGGTCGTCGCTGCCCTGACCATTCTCGGCGCCTTCATCGACATTAAACCGCTCCTCGCCACCGCCGGCGTCGCCGGTCTGGCCATCTCTTTCGGCGCCCAGTCGCTCGTCAAGGACGTCATCAGCGGCATCTTCATCCTGCTCGAGGAACAGTTCGGGATCGGCGATGTGGTACGCGTCGGAGACACCGCGGGCATGGTGGAGAAGATCACGCTCCGCACTACCGTGCTGCGCGACCTGGAGGGCATCGTCCACGTCATCCCCAACGGCGAGATCACCAGGGTCAGCAACCTGACCAAGGCCTGGTCCCGCGCCGTGCTGGACATCGGGGTCGCCTACAAGGAGGACGTGGACCGGGTCATCGGCGTGCTGCTCGAGGTCGGCCGGCAGCTCTATGCCGACCCGGAATGGGGGTCTTCGCTTCTCGAAGAGCCGGAGGTATTGGGCATCCAGAGCCTGGCGGATTCCGCCGTTACCATCCGGATGGCCGCCAAGACCCTGCCCCTGAGACAATGGGACGTCGCCCGGGAACTGCGGCGCCGCATCAAGAAGCGCTTTGACGCCGAGGGCATCGAGATCCCCTTCCCCCACCTCACCTTCTACTGGGGGGAGGGACAGATGCCCGCGGCCGCAGCAGGCCCGCCCGCCGAGGCAGCGGGCACGGCACAGCCGCTGCAGGTGCGCCGCAGCTAGTGTCCATGCTGCGAGTTTGCAGCGCTGGCCGACGGGACACTACCCACTCCTAGAGGAGACGATGACGCTCCGCCTCTACGACACGCTGTCCCGTTCGCTCAAGGAGTTCGAGCCCCTCGAAACCGGCGTGGTGCGCTTCTACGCCTGCGGCCCCACCGTCTACAAGCCGCCGCACATCGGCAACCAGCGCACCTTCCTTTTCAACGACCTGGTCCACCGCTACCTCGAGTGGAAGGGCTACCACGTCAGGTTCGTGATGAACCTCACGGACGTGGAGGACAAGATCATTGACGGCGCGCTGCGGGCCGGCACCACCATCGATGGGCTGACGGCGCCCGTCATCCGCGGCTTCTTTGAGGAGCTTCGCGCCCTGGGCGCGCTGGAAGCCGACGTCTACCCCCGCGCCACCCGTCACGTGGACAGCATGGTCGCGCTGATCGCGCGACTCCTCGAGCGCGGGCAAGCCTACCAGGCCGACGGCTCCGTCTACTTCGACATCTCCGCCTTCCCAGACTACGGCCGACTCTCCCGTGTCGACCTGTCCGCCGTCCGACCCGGTGAGCGCGTGGCCGCTGATGAGTACGGCAAGGCCGATGTCCGGGACTTCGCCCTCTGGAAAGCCGCCAAGGAAGCCGACGCCCGCGTGGGCGCCGCCTGGCCCGCACCCTGGGGAACCGGCAGGCCCGGCTGGCACATCGAGTGCTCGGCCATGAGCATCGCCGAGCTCGGCGAAACCATCGACATCCATTCCGGGGGCGAGGACCTGGTCTTCCCGCACCACGAGGACGAAATCGCACAGTCCGAGGGAGCCACCGGCCGCCCCTTCGTCCGCTACTGGCTGCACGTCAAGCACCTGCTCGTGGACGGCACCAAGATGGCCAAGTCCCTGGGCAACGAGTACACGCTCGCCGACCTGCTCCAGGCCGGGCACTCCCCGGCTGCCATCCGCTACCTGCTGCTCGCCGCCCACTACCGCAGCGAGCTGAACTTCACCTTCGACGCCCTCCACGACGCACGAGCGGCGCTGCGCCGCTTGCTCGATTTCGAGGAGCGGCTGCGCCCCGCGGCGCCCGCCCAAGTCGACCACGCCTCGCCGCTGCCCCAGCTCGCGCGCCGGGCCCGCACCGCCTTCGAACAGGCCATGGACGATGACCTCAACGTACCCGCAGCCCTCGCCGCACTGTTCACCTTCGTGCGCGAGACCAACGCCGCGCTGGACCAGCACCTGGCGCCCGCCGCCGACCTCGCCGCCGCTCGCCAGCTCCTCGAAGACGCGGACCGAGTGCTCGGCATCCTCAGCCTCGCCCGCCAGCGCGTCGCCACGCTCGATCCCGAGTTCCTGGCCTGGGTCCAGCAAACCCTGGCCCGCAGAGAGGAGGCCCGGGCCCGCCGCGACTTCGCCAGCGCGGACGCCATTCGCGCCAGCCTCGCCGCCGCCGGTATTGTCGTCGAGGACACGCCCCAGGGCCCGCGCTGGCACCCCGAGCGTTGACCCCCTCAACAATAACCGGTAAAATTGAGTAGCTACTGGCTCGGGACGCAGCCGCAGTCGAATGCCACGGCAGTCTCGGTGACCGGCCACTAGCTGCGCTGACGTAGCTCAACCGGTAGAGCAGCTGCCTTGTAAGCAGCAGGTTCGGGGTTCGAGTCCCCGCGTCAGCTCCTTGGGCGGGCGTAGCTCAGATGGCAGAGCATCAGCCTTCCAAGCTGAGGGTCGCGGGTTCGAATCCCGTCGCCCGCTCCTGGGAAACGCCAAGCCCCGGCGCACACCTGCGGCGGGGCTTTCAACTTTCATACGCGCTCACGTTGCCGCGGTGTCAATGGTGGTGCCAAAAGGGTTCGGCTTGACCCGGCCGCGGGCGACGGCCTATGCTCAGCCGGCACCCTGGCAGGCGGCGGGACGCAATTGCCGATCCGCACTGACCCTCATCAGCTTCGTCCAGGCATTGAAATGGACAAGCGCCAGCTCG
This sequence comes from Gemmatimonadota bacterium, assembly GCA_016209965.1. Lineage (NCBI taxonomy): Bacteria > Pseudomonadati > Gemmatimonadota > Gemmatimonadota bacterium. Next base: position 18,440 of record JACQVE010000071.1, read on the forward strand.
AAGTAGACGGAGAACTCGTCGAGTTCGCGATCAGCAGCCCAGGCGTGGCGATGGCGATAGGGTAGGAGATCGACCCGGCGAAGATTCCGCCACGACCTCCGCTCCTTAGCGGACGCTCGGCTCGGAGGGCTGCTACCCTCGAAACTCCGCCTTCGCGTCCCAGCCTGGCCGACTACTCCGACGATGAGCTGCGGCAGCTATGGAGGGTGTTTAACACGCTGGTCGAACTCCCGGAAGCGATCCGGGCCCTTATTGACAGCGACGGTCGTTGAGAAGGAAAAGTTCCGTTTCGAGCCAGTAACCCATGACTCCTTCCAGTGTATGTCGAGAAGGCCATCGAGGCCATTGACCAACTCGGAGCTACGCCATGAATGACGTGCGTCGCTATCTCTCGCTTCCGTGGACGATCGAGAGATCGGAACGAACGGACGATGGCCATTACTTTGTTCTGACCGTCGCCGAACTCCCCGGTTTCGTGGTAGCCGGCCGCTCGGAGGAGGAAGTGGAGCAGGAGTTCTGGCCGGCGCTCGAGAGCTTCATCGAAAGCTACTTGGAGGACGGCCAGGAGCCGCCCCTTCCGGCCAGAGTCCGGGGTGTCGTCCGCCGGCCTGCCGTCGTTCGGCCGCCGACAGCGTCGGCTGCGGATGTCGAGGCCTACAGCGCCGGCGATCCGGCTGGCGAGATCCTGCAGTTGCCAGGGGTGCCTGCGTAGGTCACGCCTAGCTGGAGCCGGGCCTACTGCACCGACATGACCCGCAACAGCTCATCCAGCGTGGTCAACCCGGCCTTCACCTTCCTGAGTCCGTCGTGCAGCAGGGTGGGCCGCCCGGAAACACGCCGGATCTCGTCCACCGAACACCGGTCGTAGATCGCCTGGATCACTTCCTTGGTCATGGGCAGAATCTCGAAGATTCCCAGCCGGCCGCGGTACCCCTGGTTCCGGCAGCCCGCGCACCCCCGTGGCTTGAAGACCTGGGCATCGCCCAGCTTGTAGCGCTCCCGCAGGTCGTCCGGGATCTCGCCCGGCTCCTTGCAGTTCGCGCACAGCATGCGCAGCAGCCGCTGGGCCAGCACCATCTGCAGCGCGGAAGCCAGGATGAACGGCTCGGCCCCCATGTCCAGCAGCCGCGGGATCGTGCCCGCCGCCGTGTTCGTGTGCAGCGTCGTCAGCACCAGGTGCCCCGTGAGCGCCGCGCTCAACCCGATCTGCACCGTCTCCCCGTCCCGCATCTCGCCCACCAGGATGATGTCCGGATCCTGACGCAGGATCGCACGCAGCCCCGCCGCAAACGTGACGCCCCGTCGAACATTGACCTGCGACTGCCGGATCCCCTCCATCGCATACTCGACCGGGTCCTCCAGCGTGACAATCGAGCGCTCGCCCGTGTTCAGCTCGTTCAGCGCGCAGTAAAGCGTCGTCGTCTTCCCCGATCCCGTGGGGCCCGTGACCAGCACCACGCCGTGCGGCCGGCGCAGCACCTGCCGGTACAGCTTCATATCCTCCTGCGTCATGCCCAGACTCGCCAGCCGCAGGTCCATCTTGGAACGGTCCAGCACGCGCAGCACCACGTCCTCGCCGTGCAGCGTCGGAAACGTCGAGATGCGCAGGTCCACCGGCCGGCCATCCGCCTCCATCCGGAACCGGCCATCCTGCGGCACCTTGCTCTCCGCAATGTTCAGCCCCGCCAGGATCTTGATGCGGATCGCTACCGCGTTCTGGATCGAGCTGGCGTACGTGCCACCCTCCCGCAGAAGCCCGTCCATCCGGTAACGCACCCGCAGGATCTCTTCCATCGGCTCGATGTGAACATCCGTCGCGCCCAACGAGATCGCCCGCTTCACGATCTCCTGCACCGCCTGCGCTGCACTGATTTCCTCTACATCCGGCGCCGCCGCCGCCTTCTTCGAGACAACCTTCAGGTCGCCCGGCTCCTGCAGCTCGCCCAAATACACCTGCTCGAGCAGCGACTTGATCCACCAGCGCGGCGCCGCCACCACCGAGACGCGCCGCTCCGATGACCACTCCAGTGCAATCGTCGCATCCATGTCGAACGGATTCGCCATGGCCACGATCAGACGGCCATTCTCGTACTTCAGCGGAATGGCCGTGTGCGCCATCGCCACTTGCTCCGGGATGGCGCCCATGATCTTCGGGTCGAGCTTGACTTCATCCACGTCCAACCAGGGAATGTGCGCCGCCTCGCATAGCGCCCGCATCACATCATCATCGCGGACATGCCCCAGCTCGATCAGGATCTTGCCCAACTGCTCACCAGAGCCCTGCTGCACCCCCAGCGCTTCCTGCAACTGCGAATCGCTGAGCACGCCCATCTCCACCAGGCGCTCGCCTAATCGCTTCTTCGTCGTTGTCGCCACCGCTGCTCCTGCCTCTGCTGTAACCACCAGGATAGCACAAGCGCCCGCACCACACCAGCCGCCGGGACCCCAGCCGGCCCATACCCGACAGCAACCCCGCCGCTCTACATTATAACGAGTCGCCCAAAACGCAATCGGGTCGCGTGTGCAGCTTCCCTCGCGCCCAACCCCGCGCTCCGCAGCTAGCGGCCGGCGAGGTTGACAAAAATCCGGATGACCCGTATACTACTTGTCTGTTCCCAGCCGGCTCCGGCCCGCGCTCCCACCAGCCAGCGGCGGGCACGGCGGCAGGAAACCGGCGCGCGAACCGCGCTGGCGCATGGGGAGAGCGGAGGGGCCTGACCGGGCGCACGCTGGCGGCTTGCGCCTGCCCCCTCCGGCAGTGCTCCGTGGCGGCGCGGGCGGCGTGTTTCACGCTCCGTCCGCGCCGCCCGCTACGATACGCTCGCGTAGCTCAGGGGTAGAGCGCTTCCTTGGTAAGGAAGAGGTCACGGGTTCAACCCCCGTCGCGAGCTCCTGGACACGGAGGATACCTCGAGGGGAGCCATGGCGAAGGCGAAGTTTGAGCGGACGAAGCCGCACGTGAATGTAGGGACGATCGGGCATGTGGATCATGGGAAGACCACATTAACGGCGGCGATCACGCGGGTGCAGGCGGCGCGGGGGATGGCGCAGTACATAGCGTTTGAGCAGATTGACAAGGCGCCGGAGGAGCGGGAGCGGGGGATCACGATAGCGGTGGCGCACGTGGAGTACTCGACGCCGAACCGGCATTACGCGCACGTGGAC
>JACQVE010000072.1 GCA_016209965.1 Gemmatimonadota bacterium
CCGGAACGCCGGGAATGGCTGCGCGAGCAGATCGAGTCCGGTGTGCACGCCCGCCCGCTGGCGGCGGAGCAGAAGAAGCGGCTGCTGAGCCGCCTTACGGACGTCGAGGCATTCGAGCAGTTCCTGCACCGCGCCTACCTGGGGCAAAAGCGCTTTTCCGTGGAAGGCACCGACGTGCTGGTGCCAATGCTCGAGCTGGCCATCGAGCGGGCCGCAGCAGCAGGCGCACGGGAGGTGGTGCTGGGCATGGCGCACCGTGGGCGGCTGAACGTGCTGGTCCACGTGATCGGCCGGCCGTACACGGCCATCCTGGCGGAATTCGAGAAGCAGCATGCGGGCACGGGCACGACGGGCGATGTGAAATACCACCTGGGTGCGGAGGGCGCCTACACCACGGCGGCGGGCCAGCAGGTCCGGGTCACGCTCCTTCCCAACCCCAGCCACCTCGAGTTCGTGAACCCCGTGGTCGAGGGGATCGCCCGGGCGCGGCAGACCCGGCAGACCGGCACAGTGCTCGAGCGGGACGAAAACACGGTCCTTCCGGTACTGATCCACGGCGACGCGGCCTTCAGTGGCCAGGGTGTCGTGGCCGAGACGCTGAACCTGGCGGAGCTGGCCGGCTATCGTACGGGAGGTACGCTGCACCTCATTGTCAACAATCAGGTGGGCTTCACAACCTTGCCGCGCGAGGGGCGCTCGACCGATTACGCGAGCGACCTGGCTCGCGGCTTCGATATTCCGATCTTTCACGTGAACGCGGATGATCCCCAGGCCGCGCTGGCCGTCACCCGTCTTGCCCTGGCTTACCGCGAGCGGTTCCACGGGGACGTGCTCCTCGATCTGATCGGCTACCGGCGCTACGGCCACAACGAAGGCGACGAGCCCGCCTACACGCAGCCCGTGATGTATGCGACCATCGAGGGGCAGGCACCGGTCCGACGGCTATGGGCGGAGGCACTGGTGGCCGAAGGAGTGGTCACGGCCGAGGAGGTCAAGGCGACCTGGGACGCCGCGCACCAGCGGCTGATCGTGGCGCAGGACGAGGTGCGGCGCGCCGGCGAGGCGAACGGCGGCCAGAGCGGCCCGCCGCCGCCCGAGCCGGCCACGCTCGAGCCCCCCGTGGACACCGCGGTGCCGGCCGAGTTGCTCCTCGAGCTGGACCAGGAGCTGCACCGCTGGCCGGCCGACTTCGCGATGAACCCGAAGCTGGGCCGGCAACTGCAGCGGCGGGCGGGGGTCCTGGGCGGGGACGGCGCCATCGATTGGGGCCACGCGGAGGCGCTGGCGCTGGCCTCACTGCTGGCGGAGGGGACGCCAATCCGCCTGTCCGGCCAGGACACGGCGCGCGGCACGTTCAGCCAGCGCCACCTGCTGCTGTTCGATGTGAAGACCGGCGCCGCCTACTGCCCACTCGCGCACCTGAGCCGGGCGCAGGCGCCGCTCGAGGTGTTCAACACCCCGCTCTCCGAGATCAGCACGCTGGGCTTCGAGTACGGCTACAGCACGGTGGCGAGCGACACGCTCGTGCTGTGGGAAGCCCAGTTCGGGGACTTCACCAACGTGGCGCAGGTCATGGTCGACCAGTTCATGGCCGCCGGGCGCGCCAAGTGGGGTCAGACCTCGCGTCTCGTGCTGCTGCTCCCCCACGGCTACGAGGGCCAGGGCCCGGAGCACTCGAGCGCCCGACCCGAGCGCTTCCTGCAACTGGCGGCGGAGGACAACATCCGGGTCGCGAACTGCACCACACCGGCCCAGTACTTCCACCTGCTGCGCCGCCAGGCGTTGCTCGAGGAGCTGCGTCCGCTCGTGATCTTCGCGCCCAAGAGCCTGCTCCGCCACCCGCAGGCGACCTCGCGGCTGGCCGACCTCGCGGAGGGCCGCTTCCACATGGTGCTGGACGACGCGGCGGCGCAGGGTCGCCGCGCGGAGGTCACCCGCGTGGCCCTCTGCACGGGCAAGTTCTACTACGACCTGACGACCAGCGAACAGCGCGCGGGGGCCGGCGGGATCGCCGTGGTCCGGCTCGAGCAGCTCTACCCCTTCCCGGAGGAAGAGCTCGCCCGCATCCTGGCCGGCTACCCGGCACTGCAGGAGGTGGTTTGGGTGCAGGAAGAGCCGGAGAACATGGGCGCCTGGCGCTACATGGAGCCCCGGCTGCGGGTGCTGGCCGGGACCAGGCTCGAGCTGGGCTACATCGGCCGGCCCGATCGGGCCAGCCCCGCGGAAGGCTACGCCATTGCCCACGAGCAGCAGCAGGCCGCCATTATCCAGGCGGCGCTGACCACGCCGCGGCGCGCGCGCCGCGCCCGCACCGCGTAGTACACAGGATTAGTGAAGCCCTGCACTATTGGTCAGGACCAGGGCGAGCGCCCGCCACGTCCGCCAGGGATGCGGCGCGCTCGGCCTGCAGCCGCGCCGCCACATCCTCCATGCGGCGCATGGCGCGCAGCAGATTGAGCCCGGCGATCTTCTTGAGTTCCTCCTCCGTGTAGCCGCGGCGCAGCAGCTCGGCGAACAGGTTGGGAAAGCCGCTCACGTCCTCCAGTCCCACGGGCGCGGCGTCGATGCCGTCGAAGTCCGAGCCCATGCCCAG
>JACQVE010000073.1 GCA_016209965.1 Gemmatimonadota bacterium
GTGACCAGGCCCGTCGAGGTCACTGTGGCGACCGCCGCATTCGATGTGGAGAAGGAAACGGCGACGTTGCGCGCGTTCTGGACCACGGCGGTGAGCTGGGCGCTCTCGCCGGTGCGCAGCGTGAGCGTATCCGGGGTTAGCTCGATCTGGACGGCGGGCAGCTCCACGGGCCCGTCGTCGCAGGCGTGGAGCCCGAGCACGATAGCAGACAGCAGGACGGCCAGCAGGCACGGCAGATCGCCCCGGCCTCGCCGAAAACGATCAAAACGGCCCCGTCCGGCACCACGGTGGCCGGCCGCCACGATCCAGCTCTTCTTCAAACCGCCGCTCTCACAAAAAGATCTCGTGCGGCTCAGCGTAGTGGCTGGGAGGTAGCGTGTCAAGCATGGCTCTTGCACGGCCCCATAGGCCAGGCGTATGCTCGACGAAGGGGCCGCGGTGTGGGGAGCGTCATGGGGAGTCAACGCCGCGGCCCGGGATGCAGCGCCACTCGAATATGGGCGGATCTCTGACTCGGGACCCTGGATTCCGGAGGCGGATGGTGGCCGTCTCGAAGCGTATACTCCCGCTCCTCGTCGCCCTGTCCGCCCTCACCGGCCAGAGCGCGGCCGGACAGTCCGTCCTGGACCGCTCGCCCAACCTTGCCGGCGGCTGGGTCGGCTCCCCCAGTACCCTCTACTTCCACTTCCTGCACCGCTTCGACGCCAGCGACCCGCCGCTCCGCAAGGTCAGCAACTGGCCCACTTTCCTGCTGGGCTTTGCCCTCCCCGGCCACGCCCTGCTGGGCATCCACTACGCCACCAACTCGCTGGTCGCGCCCGGCATTCCCAACGAGTGGGAGTACTTCGCCCGCTATGCGCCCCTGCTCGAGACGCGCGGCGCGCCCCTGGATCTGGCGCTGCAGGCCGGCTACAACCTCGCAGCCGAGAGTGTGGATGGCGAGCTCACGCTGGCCCGCGAGCTCGGACTGCTCCGCCTGATTGCCGCGTTGCGCGCGTTCTCCAGTGCCTTCGACACGGGCGACGAGCGCCTCGCCCTCGCCGGCGGACTCCGGCTCCGGCTCGGCCGGCTCCCCCTCGCGCTGGCCGGCGACATTGCCTCGATGCTGGACTCTGAGGAGCCCACCGGGCAAGGCAACGAAGAGGACATCGCCTGGAGCGCCGGCATTCAGCTTGCCATCCCGTACACGCCCCATACGCTTTCGCTGCACGCCGCCAACAGCATAACGAGCACGCTCCAGGGCGCGTCCCGCGGCAGTGGAACCATTCGCTACGGCTTCGAGTTCACTATCCCGCTCCACCTGCGCCGCTACTTCGGCGGCGGCGCGCCCGCAGCCGCCGAGGCGCCCCCGCACGGCGCGGGGGAGGAAGCGCCGGCCGCCGGCAAGCCCGCGGAGGCGGAGGCGGGGGAAGAGCCGGTGCCGGAGGCTGGGGGCGAGCCGGCAGCGGCGGCGGCGGTGCGCGTCTCCATTCGCGACTTCGCCTTTGCGCCCGCCCGTCTCGAGGTGGCGGCCGGCAGCACGGTGACCTGGACCAACAACGACCAGTTGGCTCACAGCGCCACCGCGGACGCCGGCGACTGGGAATCCGGGTTGATCCAGCCGGGCCGCAGCTCGAGTCGCAAGTTCGAGAAGCCAGGAACCTACGCCTACCATTGCACGCCGCACCCCTTCATGAAGGCCGTGGTAGTCGTACGCTAGCTGCGCGCTCGCTGCCACGGTGGCGCAGCCGCGCCCGGCTGCCCCTGGGCGCCGCCGGTCTGGCGGCCGCCGCTGCGGTCGCGTGCTTCTCGGACCGCGAGCCGTCGAGCCCGGCGGAGCGAAACTGTGCGCGGCGCCACCATGTCCTTCAAGATCGAGGTCGAGCCGGGCGCGCTGCCCCAGCTCGAGATCGAGCCGGCGGACGTCGAGGTGCGCACGGACACGCAGATTGTCGTGGTACCGGAAGTCCAGGTGCAGCCCGAGAGGCGGGATACGACGCCCGGGCCTTAGTGGTCGAATGCGCAAGTACGGTCGGGGTCGGCCACTTGGCGGCCCCCGGCCACCCGTGGGTCCCGCTTACACTTTGAGGAAGATGCGCCGCCGGTAGAGCACGGCCATGATGCCCAGCCAGAACAGCAC
>JACQVE010000074.1 GCA_016209965.1 Gemmatimonadota bacterium
ACCTGACCCCGCCCAATCGCTCTGCTACCAACCGGTACACGGCCAGGGAATGCGTGAGGATCGCAGGCTGGGCATTGTAGGTAGCCGTCAGCTCCTCCTCCGGGCCCTGCCAGGCGGTGCGCGAGAGCGTCACACCCAGCGCGTCGTCCGCTTCCCGGAAGACCTCTCGCGCTTCGGGGAACCGCGCAGCCAGGTCCCGCCCCATCCCCACGAACTGTGAGCCCTGGCCGGGGAACAGCAAGGCTACCAACGCAAGACCATGGCGGCCCAGGTGAAGCCCGCGCCGAACGCAACCAGCAGCACGTGGGAGCCCGGCCCCAGCCGCCCTTCCTCGAGAGCCTCGTCCAGCGCCACCGCCACGGTAGCGGAGCTCATGTTCCCGTAGCGGTCCACATTCACATACACCTTCTCCATGGGAATATTGACGTAGCGGGCGGTCGCCTCGATGATGCGCAGGTTGGCCTGGTGCGGGATCAGCAAATCAATATCCTCGGCCGTCAGCCCGGCGCGCAGCAGCGCCTGGTCCGCCGCCTCCGCCATCGAGCGCACGGCCGCCTTGAAGACCTCGCGCCCGGCCATCCTGAGGAGGTGCGCCTTCTCGTCCAGGAGCGCGACGTTCAGGGGCAGCCTGGTCCCGCCCGCCGGCCGCCACAGCAGCTCGGCCAGCGTGCCGTCCGAGCGCAGAAAGCTGGAAACGATGCCCCGGCCGTTCGAACTGCGCCGGAGCACGGCGGCTGCCGCGCCATCGCCGAAGAGCACGCAAGTGGCCCGGTCACACCAGTCCACAATGGAGCTCATCTTCTCCGTCGAGACGACCAGCGCGATCTCGCCGCGCCGGGCCGCGAGCTGGCCCTCGGCCACCGAAAGCGCGTAGATGAAACCCGAGCACGCGGCCGAAACGTCGAATGCCGCTGCATTGCTGGCGCCCAGCAGCGCTTGCAGATCACAGGCCGTGGCGGGCAGCAGCCGATCCGGTGTGGCCGTGGCCACCACGATCACGTCCAGCTCGCCCGGCTCGACGCCCGCCCGCTTCATGGCCAGCTTGGCGGCCTCGGCGCCCATTTCCGCGCACCCGACCTCGGGTGCGGCGATCCTGCGCTCCCGAATGCCGGTGCGTTCCCGGATCCACGCGTCCGAAGTGTCCACCATTTGCTCGAGCTCGACGTTAGTGAGCACCCGATCGGGCAGATAGCGCCCGGTGGCGACCACTTCGACCAGCGGCGTCGGCTTTCTCACGCGCCCTCCAGGAAGCGTTGCCCTGTTGCCCCACGCGCCCGCGGCGCGTCGCCACCCCGCCCCGAAACCCCCGCCATCGCGGTGCGGATGTCCCCCACCATATCCGTCTCCACGGCCTGCACCGCCACCCGGATGGCGTTCCGAATCGCGCGCGGCGGCGAGCCGCCGTGGCAGATGATCGAGATGCCGTTCACTCCCAGGAGCGGCGCACCGCCGTACTCGGTGTAGTCCAGAACCTGGAACACCTTCTCCAGGTGCAGATCGGCATGCGCCTGAGCCAGCTCACGGGTCAACAGGCCATACACGAAGCCAGCGACGGACTCGTAGAACTTGAGCAACACGTTGCCCACGAACCCATCCGCCACCAGCACATCGCACGCGCCCTCGATGACGTCACGCCCCTCCACATTGCCCATGAAGTAGAGCCCACTGTCGCGCAGCAGCCGGTGCGCCTCGACGGCCAGCTCGTTCCCCTTCTCCGGCTCCTCCCCAATATTGAGCAGCCCCACTCGCGGCTGCAGCCGACCCAGCACATCCTGGGCGTAGACCACACCCAGATGCGCGAATTGCAGCAGATGGTACGGCTTGCTGTCCACATTGGCACCCGCATCCACCAGGATGACGGGTTCACCCGCCGTGGGTAGCATGGTGGCAATGGCCGGGCGGTCCACACCCGCCACGGGGCGGAGCACGAACAGCGACGCCGCCATGACCGCGCCCGTCGAGCCGGCGCTCACAAAGGCCTGCGCCTTGCCCTCCCGCTGCAGCGCCAGCCCCACCACAATCGAGGAATGCGCCTTGCGCCGCACGGCCGTGGCCGGCGCCTCGCCCGGGGCAATGCGTTCGGGTGCATCCACCACCTCGATGCCACTGAGCGACGAGGCGCCCGCCCGACTCAGCTCGGCCTCGATCCGCGCACCATCGCCCACCAGGACGATCCGGAAATCGCCCGGCAGCTCCCGCACCGCGTCCATCGCCCCCTGCACCTCCACCGCAGGATGGCGGTCGGTGCCCATGGCGTCCAGCACAATGCGCACGCCCTGCCCCCTCTTATTCCTGCTCGACCTCTAGGACCTGGACGTCACGGTACGTGCCGCACGTGGGGCACACCCGATGCGGCAACTTCGGATCACCACACTTCGGACAGGGGACAAGCGCCGCAGCCGCCGCCCTGTGGTGCGTCCGGCGCTTGCGCTTCCTCTGCTTCGAAACCTTCTTCTTGGGAACGGCCATTCTGCCTCCCGGCTTCAGTCCCGCTTCAACTTCCGCAACGGCGCCCACGCGTCCTCCGCCGCTGCCGGCGGGCAGGCGCATGCCGTCTCGTTCAGGTTCGCGCCGCAACTGGGGCAGAGCCCGCGGCACGCCTGGCCACACAACACGTATTCGGGCAGGGCCAGGAGCACGTGCTCCCGGACCATGCTCCCCAGGTCCAGTTCCCGCGCCCCGACGGGCAGCGGGTAGACCTCCTGCTGGGCCGCCTCCCGGGGCTCGAGCCCCGGCCGATACAGCGCGGAGACCGGCTCGTCAAAGGCGACCACGACTTGGGCGAGGCAGCGGCGGCATTCGAGCAGCACCTCGCCGGACACGTTGCCGCGCACGACTACGTCTGCCGCTGCCTGCTGGGCCTGGACGTTCAGGCGTACGGGACCGCGGAGCCGCAGCGGTATCCCTCCCCAGAGCGGGTCCTCCGGCGCCACCTCCTCATCGACCCCGACCCTCCGCTCCCGCCGCAGCCGCCCCAGATCGACTTTCAGCATAGTCGTTCAAGATGGCCGAGCCGCCACCCGCTTGTCAACGCTGCGGTACGGGAAAAAGCGCGCCGCAGCGCTACGGTCCGCGGGCGGCGAGCGTGTCGGCCGTGGCAAAGAAGAAGGGGATCTCGCGCCGCGCGGTCTCGACGGCGTCAGAGGCGTGGATCGCGTTGCGCTCCTTGGACTCGGCGTAGAGGGCGCGAACGGTGCCGGGCGCGGCTTCGGCCGGATCCGTGGCGCCGATAACGTGACGCAGGCGTGCCACGGCATCCTGCCGTTCGAGCAGGACGGCGACGACTGGGCCGGAAGTCATGAAACGGACGAGGGAGGGGTAGAATGGCCTTTCGCGGTGCACGGCGTAGAACTCGGCCGCCTGTGCGTCGCCGAGTCGGACCAGGCGGAGGTCGCGGATGCGGAACCCGTCCTCTTCCAGGTGGGCGAGGATGCGGCCGGTCAGGCCGCGCCCCACGGCGTCCGGCTTGATGATGGCGAGGGTCTGCTCCATGCGTATCAACGCCCCAGGAGTTTGCGAATGATGTCGGCGCGCGTGAGGAACCCAGTAAGCTTTCCTTCCCGCACCACGGGCAGTTGCCCTACGTCCTTATTGATCATGAGGTTGGCGACCTCATCGATCCCCGTGTCTTCGGCAACACACAGAACCGACCGGCTCATGATCTCGCGGACGAGCGGCTGGCGGGTAAGCGGCAGCACGGCTGGGGGCTGGTTCTCGGCTGCGCGAGGGATCTGGGGCAGCAGGCTACGCATGATATCGCGGTCCGTGACAATGCCCAGGACTTCGCCCTTCTCGCCCACCACGGGGAGGGCGCGCACGCCCAGCCGGATGAGGTGCTCGACGGCTTCCTGGGCCGGCGTCTCGGGGGAGACGCACTGGATCTGGCGGGTCATGATATCGCGCACCGTCAGGCGCATAGCCAACGCTCCGGGGCGGGGCGGGTCAGAGGGCCTCGCGCAGCAGTGGCACCAGATCCGAGGGTCGGCGGCCTACGCGGATGCCTCGCTGCTCGAACGCCTGGATCTTCTCGGCCGCTGTGCCCGCGGAGCCGCTGATGATCGCGCCCGCGTGGCCCATGCGCCGGCCGGGCGGCGCGGTTTGCCCGGCAATGAAGGCAACGGCCGGCTTGGTCATCCGCGTCTGAATGTAGGCGGCCGCGGCCTGTTCGTCCGTGCCGCCTATCTCACCGATCAGGACGACCGCCCGGGTCTCTACATCGGCTTCGAAGGCGGCAAGGCAGTCCAGGAATGACGTGCCGATGATGGGGTCGCCACCGATGCCGATGCAGGTGCTCTGGCCGATTCCCGCCTGTGTGAGCTGGTAGACAACTTCGTAGGTCAGCGTTCCCGAGCGCGATACCACGCCCACCGGACCCGGGCTGGCAATCTGGCCGGGCATGATCCCCACCTTGCATTTGCCGGGGGCGAGCAGGCCGGGGCAATTAGGCCCTACCAGCCGAGCGCCTCGCTCGAGGACAAAGGGGTAGATGCGGGTCATGTCCAGCACCGGGATGCCCTCGGTAATGGCCACAATGAGCGTGATCCCGGCGTCCGCGGCCTCCATGATGGCGTCGCCGGCAAAGTTCGGCGGGACGTAGATCACGGAAGCGGTTGCACCGGTCTCGCGCACCGCCTGCTCCATGGTGTCGAACACGGGCACGCGCGCACCGGCCGGGCCTTCGAACTGCTGCCCGCCGCGACCGGGGGTCACGCCGCCCACCACCCGGGTCCCGTACTCCAGCATCTGGCGGGTGTGGAACGCGCCGTCCCGCCCCGTAATCCCCTGCACCAGCAGCCGGGTGGCCTGATCGATGAAGATGGCCACGATCTACTCGCCTGCAGAAGCTTGCTGCGCCAGCGCCACGGCTTTGCGCACGACCTCGTCCATCGAGGTGAAGGCGCTGAAGCCGGCCGCCTCGAGGATACGAATCGCCAGGTCCTCGTTCGTTCCCGTGAGCCGGATGACCAGCGGCCGCTCGATCGGGATGCGCCGGGTCGCCTCGACAATCCCGTTGGCCACGTCATCGCAGCGGGTGATGCCGCCAAAAATGTTGAAGAGGATGACGCTGACGTTGGGGTCGGTGGTGATGATGCTGAGTGCGCTCACCACCTTGTCCGGGTTGGAGGAGCCGCCGATATCCAGGAAATTGGCGGGCTCGCCGCCGTAATACTGGATCAGGTCCATAGTGGCCATGGCCAGGCCGGCGCCGTTCACGACAGCGCCGATGTTGCCTTCCAGCTTGATGTAACTGAGGCCGGCCTCGCGCGCCGCCGCCTCCGCGGCGGGCTCCGCGCTGGGGTCGCGCAGCGCAGAGATCTCGGGGTGGCGGAACAGCTCGCTGTCGTCGATGTTCATCTTGGCGTCCAGGGCCAGCACCTCGCCGGCCGGCGTAGTGATGAGCGGGTTGATCTCGGCGAGAGACGCGCCACTGCCCAGGAAGGCGTCGTAGAGGCGCTGGAGGATCGCGGCTGCGGCCCCGCGCTGGGCGGCATCGGCGTAGAGCCGCGCCGCCAGGCTGTACGCCTGGTACGGCAGGAGGCCGTAGCGGGGGTCCACTGCCAGGCGGGTGACCGCCTCTGGCGACCGCGCCGCGACCTCCTCAATGTCGACGCCTCCCTGGGAGCTGACCATGAAGACGGGGCGCTTCGATTCCCGGTCCACGATGACGCCCACGTAGCTCTCGGAGGCGATGTCCGCGGCGGGGGCGACCAGTACCTTCTGCACGGTCAGCCCTTTGATGCTCATGCCCAGGATGCGCTCGGCGTGGGTGCGCGCCTCGGCCGGCGAGCGGGCGAGCTTCACGCCGCCTGCCTTGCCGCGCCCGCCGGCATGGACCTGCGCCTTGACCACGACGGTGCCAGCAAAGCGGGCTGCGGCTGCCTCTGCTTGGGCAGGCGTGGCCGCCACTTCACCCGGCGGTACGGGGATGCCGCGCGCCCGCAGGATCTCCCTGGCCTGATACTCGTGCAGATTCATGGGTGGAGGGTCCCCGCCCGCTCCGCGACAATGGTCGTGCCTGCGCCTGCCGTCAGCGCCTCCAGCCCCTGCTCGAGTCGAGCAATGTGGGCCCGCACGCCTCCGGCGCGACCCGCACCTGGGTGATGACGGTAACCACGTCCCGCTCGACGCCTGCCCGCGCCAGCGCGTTCTGCAGCGACTGCTGGATCATGTAGCCGATCCAGCCGCCCGTCGCCGCGACCAGGACGCCTAGCGGCAGAGGCGGCAACTCCTGAAGCGCCCGCTCGTTGCGGAGCAGTTCGTCGCCGATTTGCGGCCCATTGCCGTGTACCACGGCGATCTTCCAGCCGGCTCCGGCAAGCGCCACGATGGGCTTGAGGCTCTGGCGGGTGTGCGCAAACTGCTGGTGTATGTCACCCCGCTCGCCCGGGGGCAGGAGTGCGTTGCCGCCCAGGGCCACCACCACACCGCGTCCACCGGCGCCGGCCCTGGACGGCGCGGCTATCATAAGCCCCTCGTTCCGGGCGAGCAAGCCGGCCGGCCGCGCATCACGGCCGCTCCCGCGCCTGGCGCAGCAGCAGCTCCCGCAGCTCCGTCAGGCTGGCGCCAAAGCCGGCGTAATCACCGCGCCGCAAGCGCCGCTCTGCCTCCTCGAGCAGCTCGAGCGCGCGCCGCGGCCAGTTCTCGGCCCTCCCTGGCGGCCGCTCCGCTACCGACTGGGGCCCCGCCGCACGCGGCGCCGCCTCCGGCGCACCCGTCTGCAGGGCGCGCAGCGCCTCGGCCAGCGTGGGCGCCATGCTGACCGCGCGGCCGTCGCTTAATACCACCCGGTGCAGCGCGGGTATCGGACTGCCTTGCGCGGAGAGGAAAAGCGGCTCGAGATACAGGAAGGTGCTGTCGAGCGGCACGACGCGGAGGCGGCCCAGGTCCACGTTGCTCCCAGCCTGGCGCCAGAGCGAGAGCTGCGCTGAGATCACGGGGTCCTGCTCGATCAACGTCTGAACCTGGCCCGGCCCCGGGATCTGCTGGTCGCGCGGCAGCTCGAGCAGCACCATCTCGCCGTAGTGCGGCGGATCGCTGCGCGCCACGAGCAGGGCGGTCATGTTCTGGCGCTCCCGCGCAATGAACGGGAGCAGCAGCAGCAACTCGGCCTGCGACTCGGCGGGCAGCCGCGCCATGGCGTAGATCGGCGGGTAGACCTTCAGTCCTTCCGCGCCGTGCTCCTGGGCCATCTGCCAGACATCCTGCCCGGCGTAAAAGGCCTCCGGCCGCTGCAGGTGATACGTCTCCAGGATGTCCGCCTGCGCCTGCAGAAACAGCGCCGGATAGCGCAGGTGCCGCCGCAGCTCGGGTGGCATGGCTGCCAAGGGCTGGATCAGCCCCGAGAAGATGCGGCGGTAGGTCTCGAGCACCGGGTCCGGCATCTCGACGGCATAGAAGGAAACCGCGCCGGTGAACGCGTCCACCGTGGCCTTCACGCTGTTGCGCAGATAGCGGACGCGGCCCAGGCCGCGAAGTTGCGCCACACGGGCCAGCGGAAACCCCGCGACCGCCGTGTACCCGTCCGCGATCCAGACCACGCGACCGTTGGCGATGACCGGGTAAGCCTCAGGGTCCCAGAGCAGGAACGGAGCCAGCGTCGCCAGCCGCTCGCCCACGGACCGGCGGAACAGAAAACGGCCGCCTGTCCGAACCTCTCCGGCGAACAACAGGTTCTTGTCGCCGAAGCGCCAGGCAAAGGCCAGGAGTCTCGGAAACGAGCCCAGCGAAACGCCCAGCGGCCCGCTCGCCTCACGGCCCGCATCCGCCGGCGCCGGAGGAGCCCCCCTCCCCGGCACCAGCACGACGTAATCCTCCATAGTCTCGCCGAAGTAGACCTCGGGTCGGGTCAACTCGAGCTGGGCGGGCGCCGCCGGGTCGAGGTCCACGGGGTCCAGGTTCCCCACCCAGAGCACCGGCTCCCCCTGCGCCGTGGTCTGACTGACCGGCGTGACTGCAGCGCCCATGCCCCGCATGTACTGCGGATTCAGCCGCAGCGTCTGCCACGTTCTGGCGTCCGCGGGCAACCCCTGGGGACTGAACTCCCGCACCGCAATCGCCACCTGCTCCTCCTCGCCCGCCGCGCCGTAGCGGTCGTAATGCACGGCCGGGAACTGGTAATACCCGAACAGCGCCTGGATCTGGTTGTACGTGGTCTTCAGCGGCGCCAGGTCCCAGAGCGGCATGCGCGAGAGCGAGGCGGCCAGCACCTGCGAGGACGGGACCGCTGCCGCACGGTACGGGAGCACGCGCCGCTCCAGCTCGTGCAGCCCGTAGGCGCGGCGGGTGAACTCGAGATTCCAGCGGATGTAGGGCGCCTCCCGCTCGAGCTGATTGGGCTCAACCCTGAACTTCTGCACCAGCGCCGGATAGATCTCGAGCAGCCCGAGCGCCGCGCCCAGCCAAGCACCCAGCGCCAGCAGCGGAGGCGCCCAGGCCCGCCGCCACGCGCCATAGAGCAAGGCGGCGGCCGCCAGCACGGAAAGGACGGCCATGATCCGTCGGGCCGGAAGTCTTGCGGTCACGTCCGTATAGCCGAGGCTCCCGGCAAAGCCGCCGCCTTCGAGCAGCAGGTTGTACCGGCTGAGCCAGTACCGGACGCCCAGAAGCAGCAGCATGGCGGCAAGCAGCACGATGGCGTGCAGGCGCACGCCTTCATCAACGCGGATCCGGTTCTCGCTCCAGCGGATCGCACCGACCAGCACGTACCCGAGCACGGCCAGCGCGACGCTCCAGACGACGAGCAGGAGGAGGTAGCCCAGGATCTGCAGGTAGACGGGGAGCGCGAAAACGTAAAAGGAGAGGTCCCGGCCGAAGAGCGGGTCAGTGACGCCCCACTCCACTCGCCTGAGCCAGGCGAGCACACCCAGCGGGGCGCCGCCGGCAAAGCTCAAGCCGGAAATCCACCACCCGGCCAGCAGCGCCAGGATCACTGCTCCGCCGGCCACCATGCCACGCGGAACCCGCTCGGCGATCTCCAGGTTGCCGTAGCGCCGCCGCACCCGCACAGGCCCGAGTTGCCGCGCCACGACCCAGAGATTGAGGAGCACCAGGGCAGCGCCCAGCAGGGTAGCGATCAGGCGGACCACGCTGGTGGTGCCGAGCTGGGTCCAGAAGACGGGGAGGTAGCTGACGCTATCGAACCACAGGGCGTCGGTGTAGAGGCGCACGGCCGCGCCCCCACCCGCGACGCCGACCAGCACCGCGGCGGCGACCAGGAGCCCGAGCCGCGCCAGCCGACGCCTCATCTGTTTCACACGCCCACGCCCTGCCGGCGCAGCCATTCCTCGAACGTGGCCCGAATCCGGCCCAGGCTCGCCCGGTCCCGCGCCTCGTAGCGGAGGACGAGCACGGGCTGCGTGTTGGAGGCGCGCAAAAGGCCCCACCCCTCGGGGAACAGCACGCGGGCGCCGTCCACAGAGATCACTTCGTGCGTCTTGCGGAAGTCCGCGACGGCCCGGCTCACGATGGCGAACTTCTGCTCCTCCGCCACCTCGACGCGGATCTCGGGCGTCGAGACGTAGGCCGGGAACTCGGCCAGCAGCGCGGACAGCGGCCGATCCGAGCGCGCCACCAGCTCCACCAGCCGGCACGCGGCGTATAGCGCGTCGTCGAAGCCGTAGTATTCGTCGGCAAAGCAGATGTGGCCGGACAGCTCGCCCGCCACCGGCGCGCCGACTTCCTTCATCTTCTCCTTGATCAGCGAATGCCCGGTCTTCCACAGGACCGGCTCGCCGCCCGCGCGCTGGTAGACCTCAGGCACCGCCTGCGAGCACTTGACGTCGAAGACCAGCTTCTGCCCCGGGCCGCGGCGCGCGAGCACGTCCAGGCCGAAGAGCAGGAGCAGCATGTCCCCGCGGATGATCGCGCCTCGCTCGTCCACTGCGCCGATCCGGTCAGCGTCGCCGTCAAAGGCGACGCCGAGCTCCGCGCGCTCTTCCCCGACCCGCCGGATGAGGTCGCGCAGGTTCTCGTCCACCACCGGATCCGGGTGGTGGTTGGGGAACGTGCCGTCCGACACGCAGTAGAGCGGCACAACCTGCGCACCAATGCGCTCCAGCAGTTGGACCGCCACCAGGCTGCCCGTGCCGTTGCCGCAGTCGGCCACGACCTTCACCCGGCGGCGCAGCGAGAAGGGGCGCGTGACCTC
Organism: Gemmatimonadota bacterium; assembly: GCA_016209965.1. Taxonomy (NCBI): domain Bacteria; kingdom Pseudomonadati; phylum Gemmatimonadota; species Gemmatimonadota bacterium. The sequence goes on from JACQVE010000074.1 coordinate 10,148, forward strand.
GTCGACATAGAGCGCCAGCACCTCGCGGGACTCCCGCTGGCCCGCCCCGGCCGCCAGGTCCTGCTCCTCGATCCGCCGGCGAAGCGACTGGATGGCAGAGCCGTACAACGCCCGGCCGCCCACCAGCATCTTGAAGCCGTTGTACTCCGGCGGGTTGTGGGACCCCGTGATCTGGATCCCCGCCGCGGTGCGGAACCGCTCGGCCGCGTAGTAGAGCACGGGCGTAGGCACCGTTCCCAGGTCGAGCACGTTCGCCCCTGTCGCCATGATCCCGGCGATAACCCCCTCGGCCAGTTGCGGCGAGCTGGGCCGGTTGTCGCGCCCCACGGCAATCACCGGCGCGCCCGCGCCATGGCGCCGCCTCACCTCGCTAGCGAATGCGCGCCCGATCGAACTCGGGACCTCACCCGCCAGGTCCCGGTCCACGACCCCACGGACGTCATACTCGCGGAAGATCTCTGGATTCACGCCCACGGTTTTCCCTACCCTACCGGAGCCCGCCGTATGCATCCCGCTCAGGGCCCGCTCAGGCCCAGCACAGTGCCGGGCGCTTGCAAGAGTGGCGCGGCGCTGCGCTCTGCCAGTTCGAGCAGCTCTCCGGGGAAAACTCCCAGGAACAGGATCGCCGCTGCAGCCGCGACGAGCGCGATGCGCATGGCGCCGCGCACCTCGATCTCTGCATGTCGCGCGCCGGCCGGCGCGTCCTGGAACCACATATACCAGGCGACCCGCAGGTAGTACCAGTAGGACACGAGCGAGGCCAGCACCAGCACGACGGCCAGGGGCACGAAGCCGGTCTCGACCGCCGCCCGCAGGATGAAGACCTTGCCTATGAACCCGCCGGTGAGGGGGAACCCGGCAAGCGAGAGCAAGAAGACGGTCATGAGCATGCCGAGCAGCGGCTGCTCCCAGCCCAGGCCGCTGTAGGCCTCGAGATGCGTGCGCTCCTCGCCCCGGCGCCCGACGGCCTGGAGCACAGTGAACGCTCCGACCGTCATGAGGGTGTAGACGACGAGGTAAAAGAGGAAGGACGCGGCGCCCAGGGTGTTGGCCGCGGCCAGCGCCACCAGCAGGTAACCGGCGTGCGCAATGCTGGAATACGCGAGCATGCGCTTCACGTCGGCTTGAGCCAGTGCCGCCAGGTTGGCCGCCACCATGGTGGCCAGCGCCAGCCAGAACACGAGCGTGCTCCAGGTATCGTAGAGGCCCGGGAACCCGGTAAGGAAGACGCGCAGGAACGCAGCGAACGCGGCCGCCTTCACCGCTGCGGCCATGAATCCGGTGATGGGCGCGGGCGCCCCCTGGTAGGCATCCGGCGTCCACATGTGGAAGGGCACGGCGGCAACCTTGAAGGCGAAGCCCACCGCCAGCAGCCCCACGCCAGCCTGCAGGAGTGCGTTTGTGCCCAGCCCGTCCACCCCGACCAGCAGCGAGACGAGCGCCAGATTCGTGGTTCCAGAGCCGCCATACACCAGGGCGATGCCGAACAGGAAGAAGGCGCTGGAGAAAGCGCCCAGCAGGAAGTACTTGAGCGCGCCCTCCGCCGAGCGGCGGTCCCTCCGGTTGGCGCCCGTGAGCACGTAGACCGCGACAGACATGAGCTCGAGCCCCAGGAAGATCACGATCAGGTCGCGGGAGCCGGCGAAGACCATCATGCCCACCGTAGCCAGCAGCACGAGCGTGTACAGCTCGCCCAGCCGCAGGTGCTCCTGCTCGAGATAGCGCATCGAGACCAGCACGAAGAGCGCGGCGGCCAGCAGGAACAGGAAATTGCTGAACACGCGGAAGCTGTCCAGCGCAATCATGCCCGTGGGGCCGGGCTCCTCGAGGGTGAGGAGCCAGCCGTTCGCCGCCGCGGCCAGCGCCACACCGGCCAGGGCGAGCCAGCCAACGAGGGGCCGCGAGGGCTCGCTCCGCGCCCCCTTCTGGAACACATCGATCAGGAGCACGACCATCGCCCAGACCGACAGCACCGCCTCAGGCAGCAGCGCCCACAGGTAATGGAGCTGGGTGCTGTAGTCGATCAGCATGGGCTAGCTCTCCCCGCCGGCCCGCCGCTCATGGCCCCACTGCACTGCCTGGCAGTGGCGACCCGGTGAGCACTGCCACCGGGGGCGGCGGCGCCAGCCGCTTGTGCTCGACGCTCTCCAGCAGCTCGACCAGCGTCACCTCCACGCGCTCGAGGAAGGGCTTCGGATACACCCCCATCCACAACATCACGGCCACTAGCGGAGCCAGGACCGCAAGCTCCCGGCGGCTCAGGTCCGGCAGCTTGCGATTCTCTTCCTTGTCCAGGGCATTGAACCAGATGCGCTGCACCATGGGCAGCATGTAGTACGCCGCGAAGATCACCCCTGTGGCTCCCAGCAGCGCGACCCAGGGATGGGTCTGGAACGTGCCGATCAGGGCGAGGAACTCGCCTACGAATCCGCTGGTGCCCGGCAGCCCCATGCTGGTCAGCGCCGTCACCACGAACACCGCCCCGAACAGCGGCATGACCGCGCCCAATCCCCCGAAATCCGCTATCTGCCTGGTATGCCGCCGTTCGTACAGCATGCCCACCAGCAGGAACAGGGCACCCGTGGACACGCCGTGCGACAGCATCACGATCATCGCCCCCTGCAGCCCCTGTAGCGTCAGGGCAAAAATACCCAGGACTACGAACCCCATGTGCGCCACGGAAGTATACGCAATCAGCTTCTTCGCGTCCGGCTGCACCGCCGCTACCCAGGCCGCGTAAATGATGCCCACCACCCCGAGTGCCAGCAGCACGAGCACGGTCGCGGGATGGGTTGACGCCTGCGGGAAGAACGGCAGCAGGAAGCGAAGAAAGCCGTAGGCCCCCAGCTTCAGCAGGATGGCGGCCAGCACCACGGAGCCTGGCGTGGGCGCTTCCACGTGCGCGTCCGGCAGCCAGGTGTGGAACGGGAATAGCGGCACCTTGATGGCGAAGGCCAGGGCAAACGCGGCGCACAGCCAGAACTGCTCGCGGAAGGTCAACGGCAACTGAAGCAGATCGGCGTAAGCGAAAGACATAGAACCGGTTAGAGCCTGATACTTGAAGAACAGATAGAGGATGGCCACCAGCATGAGCAGCGAGCCGAACGCCGTGTAGAGGAAGAACTTGATGGCTGCGTAAATGCGCCGCTCGCCGCCCCAGATGCCGATGATGAAGTACATCGGCACCAGCATGACCTCCCAGAACATGAAGAAGAGAAAAAGGTCGAGGGCGACGAAGGCGCCGAGGATGCCCGTCTCCAGCAGGAGCATCATGGCGTAGAAAGTCCGCTCGCGCCGGCGGATGTAGTTGAAGGAGCCGAGCACGGCGAGGGGCATGAGGAACGTGGTGAGCAGGACGAGCAGCAGACTGATGCCGTCCACACCCACGCGGTAGTAGATGCCCCATTCCGGGATCCAGGGCGCGCTGCTGGCAAACTGGAAGCCGGCGCCGGCCGGGTTGAAAGCGGGCCAGAGCGGGATGGAGGCGAGGAACTCGAGGAGCGCGGTCCAGAGGGCCACATGCCTGGCCCGGTGCTCGGGCAGGCCGAGCAGGAGCAGCATTCCCAGGAGCGGGAACCAGAGCAGGAAGTGCACGGCCCAGGTGGGGTAGGCGATGGAGTCGAGTAGCGCGGCCATGCTCTAGAAGACGGTGAAGGCGAGGAGGATCAGAGCGCCCAGCACGATGGCGAAGGCGTAGGTGTTGAGCTGGCCAGTCTGTAGCCGGGTGCCAGCCCAGCCGACAGCGCGGGAAGCCAGGCCAGTCCAGTTCACGGCGCCGTCCACGATGCGCTCGTCCACGACCCGCCACATCGCGCGGGAGGCGGCGAGCACCGGCCGCACGATCAGCGCATCATAGATCTCGTCCACGAACCATTTGCGGTACACCACGCGCCGGAACCCGCTGGGCTCGATGGACTCGAGCGCTGGCCGGTATTGCCAGCGCAGCACGAGGGCGGAGGCAACGGCAATCAAGGCGATGGCCACCGCGAAGGAGAGCGCCGCCCAGAAGCCCTCTCCCCCGCCCAGCGGTCCGCTTTCGGCGAGCGGTCCGGACTCTCGATTCAAGACGTCCTCGGCAGCGGCGGTCACCGGGTGCAGCCATCCCTGGATCCATTCCGCGTGTGGCACCCATCCCAGCAGGGGCAGGCCGGCAATGGCCTGGGGCACATTCACCCATCCGCCGACCAGGGACAGCACGGCCAGCACTACCAGGGGCACCCACATGACGGGGGGCACCTCGTGCAGGTGTTTCCGCTCTGTTTCACCCGTCCGATTCGCCCCGTGGAAGGTCAGGATCATGAGCCGGGTCATGTAGAAGGCGGTGAGCAGGGCGGCGGCGAGCGCCATGATCCAGAACAGGGAGAACCAGGGCGCGAAGCGGCCCACGGCCCGCGCCGCTGTCTGCCAGATGATCTCGTCCTTGGAAAAGAAGCCGGCAAATGGCCAGATGCCTGCGATGGCCAGGGTTCCCACCCACATGGTGATCCAGGTAATGGGCAGATAGCCGCGCAGCCCGCCCATGTTGCGCATGTCGTTCGGGTCCCAGTCCCGGTGCGTGTGGTGGAAGGCTTCCTGCATGGCGTGGATCACGGCGCCCGCGCCCAGGAAGAGCAGCGCCTTGAAGAAGGCGTGAGTCATCAGGTGGAACATCCCCGCGGCGAAGGCGCCCACGCCCACACCCAGGAACATGTAGCCGATCTGCGAGATGGTTGAATACGCCAGCACTTTCTTGATGTCGTACTGGGCCAGGCCGATGGTCGCGGCGAACAGGGCGGTCAGCGCGCCCACGCCCGCAACCGTGATGGCTGCGACCGGCGCCAGCGCGAAGAGCACGCCGGTCCGGGCCACCAGGTATACGCCCGCCGTCACCATGGTCGCGGCATGGATCAAGGCGCTCACGGGCGTCGGGCCGGCCATGGCGTCTGGCAGCCACACGTAGAGCGGGATCTGCGCGCTCTTGCCGGTGCAGCCGAGGAAGAGCAGCAGTGCGATGAGCGTGACCACCGGTCCGCCGGAAGTGAAGGCGGCGGGCGCGGCCTCGAGCACCTCGACAAAGTCCAGCGTGCCCAGGTTGCTGAACAGCAGCAGCATGGCGGCGAGGAAGCCGAAGTCGCCAATGCGGTTGAGGATGAACGCTTTCTTGCCCGCGTCGGCTTTCTCCCGATCCTGGAACCAGAACCCGATCAGCAGGTAGCTGCAGAGCCCGACCCCCTCCCAACCCACGAACATCACGGCGAAGTTCGCTCCCAGCACCAGCACCAACATGAAAAAGACGAAAAGGTTCAGGTACGCGAAGTAGCGCGCGTAGCCAGGGTCCCTTCCCATGTAGCCGACGCTGTAGACATGGATCACGAAGGAGACGCCCGTGACAATGAGAGTCATGAGCAGCGAGAGCTGATCGAGCTGCAGGGCAGCATCGAGCTGCAGGCTGCCCACCGGCATCCACGCCCAGTAACGCTCGACGGCCGGCTCCTGGGGCGCCACCTGCAGCATGCCCAGGAAATTCACTACTGCCAGCGCGAAGGCCGCCCCGATCACCGCTGGTCCCACGGCGCTGACCACGCGCCTCTGCTGGGGCGCGATCAGGGAGACCGCCCCGTTGATCACGAAGCCGAGCAGCGGCAGCAGCGGGATGGCCCAGAGCAGGACGGGTTGGAAGCTCACCTGGAACGGCCTTTCACCGAGGGGTGCGGCTCGGCCAGGCGGAGCCGTCCAGCGGCACGGAGGATCACCACCGGAGCAGGTTGAAGGCTTGACTGTCCACGGTTTCCGCGTGGCGGAAGATCGAGATGATGATAGCCAGTCCCACCGCGGCCTCCGCGGCCGCCACGGTCATGACAAAGAAGACAAAGACCTGACCCTCGATGCCGGCGGCGCGCGAGAGCGCAATGAAAGCCAGGTTGGCCGCGTTCAACATGAGCTCGACGCACATGAACAGAATGATGGCGTTGCGCCGGATCAAGACGCCGGCAACGCCGATCGAGAAGAGCAGTGCGGCCAGGAACAGGGATTCGCGGACCACGCTACACCCTCCGCTTGGCCAGGAGCACGGCCCCCACAATGGCGACCAGGAGCAGCACCGAGGTCAGCTCGAAGGGCACCAGGTAATCGCGGAACAGTGGAAACGCGATGGCGCCCACGGCGTTCAGCTCTTGAACGGCGGCCTCGGCCGCGGCCGCGCCCCGTGGCTCGAGCAGCGCCGGCTCGCCCGTGAAGGCGCGCGAAACGGCGTAGCCCAGTACGCCGGCTGCGGCGAAGCCTACCACGAGCCAGACGCCGCCCCGGATGTCCGAGCGGTAGGCGTGCCCCAGGTTGAGCAGCATGATCACGAACAGGAAGAGCACCATGATCGCGCCCGCATACACGAGCACCTGAATCGCGGCGATGAAGTGCGCGCCCAGCAGCACGAAGATGGCGGCGGTGTTGAACAGCGTGAGCACGAGAAAGAGAAGGCTGGCGATCGGGTTCTTGCGGGTCACCATGCCGATGGCGCCGCCAATCGACAGGGAAGCAAAGATCCACCACAGGAGCTGGGTCATCATTCCGAGGCCGGATCGCTGGGGTCCCACAGCGCGGTGTAGGCGTGGTCCTGCGCCATCAAGCGGTCCAGGTCATAGATGAAGCCTTCGCGCGTGTACTCGGAGTTCTCATAGTCCTGCCCGAGATGGATCGCCTCGACCGGGCAGACTTCCTGACACATGCCGCAGAAGATGCAGCGGAACTCGTCGATCTCGAAGACCACGGGGTAGCGGTTCCCCTGATCATCCTCGCCCGGTACCAGGCGGATGCAGAGGGAGGGGCAAACCGTCGGGCAGAGCCCGCAGGCTACGCACTTGGGGCGGCCGTCCGCGTGCACGGCCATGCGGTGCGTGCCGCGCCA
>JACQVE010000075.1 GCA_016209965.1 Gemmatimonadota bacterium
GTCGACGGCCTCCGCCTGCTCGGCCGAAGTCAGCGCGTCCAGCACGCCGATCTGGTAGCCGCCCGCCGTGCGGCCAGTCACCTTGGCCGCACCCAGGATGGTCGTGCTCTCCGGCGAGTGGGCGTATTTTGCGGGGCTAGTCACGAAGCCCTGGGGCAGCCGGCCGATCCGGCGCGAGTAAAAGAGCGAGAGGGACTGAACGTTGCTGCAGAAGTAGCAGTTGAAGCCGCCGAAACCGAACAGGCCGCTGCCCTCGACGAAGAACGGGCGCCGCTCCGGGAAGAAGGTTTCGAAGGCGCTCAGGTTGACGACCGCCGGATCGACTTCGACCTGCCCGAAGTCGGGATTGAACGTCGCGTCCAGCGTAATGGTCGAGGTGAGCAGCACCTTGAGGTCCCCGCCCAGGCGAGCGCCATACTCGTGGGGCTTCTCGAAAGGGCTGCCCGGCTGCCGCGGCTGGAGGAAGTCGCCGCGGGCCACGAGGTAGGGTAGCAGCTCGAGGCCGCGCCGCTTGCCGGCGAGGTGCAGTCCCTCGAGGTGGCCAAAGCGAGACGGCCCGCCCGGCTCGTTCCTCCGCCAGAACGACCACATGGAGATCTCGTTCAGCCGCTCGACGTAACGCCAAACCTGCAGGCCCCAGGTCTGCGTCGAGTCGCGGGGGAAGCGGAGCTGCGACAGCGGGATGCGCAGCTCGGCCGTCCAGCCCAGCGAGTCCACGCGCGTGGCCGCCTGCCAGACCGGGTCCCACGAGGGATCGGCGTTGGCGGCGGCCTGCCCCGCGTCGAACTTCGCGCCCGCGGGGGTCACCCGGAACATGGTCCGGCCGGTGTGGTCGTGGAAGGTGTCGAGAACGAACATGATGTTGTCGCCTTCCACCTCCTGGTCCCGGCGCGCCAGCCGGCTGCGTATCCCTGCCGCGCCCAGAGAGTCGTACATGCGCGCGCCGATGTAGAGCGCCTCGTCGTCGTACAGGAAACGGATCTCTGTGCGCTGCGCGGCCGGCTCACCCTCGTGCGGCTCCTGCTGCCGGAAATCCGTGGCCGCGGGAGCCGCCTGCCACGCCGCCTCGCCCAGCTCGGCGTCGATCGACACGGGCGCAGTGCGTTGCGCCGCCTGTACGCGCGGCGCCCTGGCAGCGTGGTCTCCTGCCTCCGCCCCCGCCGCAGGCGTCGAGCTGGGCATTCCGCCATCGGCCTGCGCCAGCAGTGGCAGCGGCAGCGCCAGCGCCGGGCCGAGCCCCAGCAGCAGCCAGAGCGGACTGAGCCGCAAGGTCGAGCGAGCGGATTGCAGGCGCGGGAGCATGGTTCCTCTACGGGTCGGGTGGGGCTTCCGGTTTCAGCCAGCGGGGCGACGGCGCTGCTCCGTCCGCCCGCCGACCCCTTAGATAGCCGCAGCGGTGAAAACGTTGCAGCTTGCCAGCGGGGGCGGGCTCCGCCATCACTTCCTGCCTAACGCTACCGAGGCATGTTACGGCCAAGACCCGAACGCGACCCGAAGAAAACTTGACTCACTTGCACACAGAGGTTGGCTAGCGCGTTCCATTTTGCTTCTCTCCGCGCTGTCGGCGCACTAGACAGCGGTGAACACGTAACTGGATTTGCGAAAGGGTGCACTGAGATACCCGATCCGGAGGAGACTCATGACGGTCAGATGCTTGCGTGGTTTTGCAGCCCTGCTGTGCGGAGGCCTGCATTTCCCCCGGCTCGCCGGCCGGAGCGCCCTGGCCGCGGCGCTGGTGATGGTGGCAACATCGCCGCTGCCGGCCCAGGAGCGCCACCCGACGCTTTTTGCCCCCGCCCTGGCGCGGCGCCCCGCGGTGCGGGACGCTCTGGCCTGGCTCGACTCCCAGTTTCCTCGCCAGGTGGAGGAATGGATCCGTATCACCCAGATCCCCGCCAAGTCCGGCCACGAGGCGGAGCGGGCGGCGTACCTGCGTGCGGAGCTGGAGAAGGAGGGACTGGAAGTCAGGACGGATTCCATGGGCAACGTGATCGCGCGGCGGCGCGGCACGGGTGGAGGCGCGAGTGTCGTCTTCGCGGCGCACATGGACACGGTGCACCCGCTGGACACGGACGTTACGGTACGTCCCGACGTGCACCAGGAAAGCGCGATTGTTACGGCGGACGCGCCGCCGCCGCCGCCCACGCGGCCGCGCCCGATCCGACCGGGCGACCGCCTGCTGCGCGCGCCCGGCGTCTTCGACAACAGCGCGTCGCTGGCCAATATGCTGGCGGTGGTGCGAGCGCTCAAGCGCTCCCGGATCCAGACGCGCGGCGATCTCATCTTCGTGGGCACGGTGCAGGAGGAGCTGGGGCTCCGGGGTATGGACTACTTCCTGGAGCGCAACCCCCGGATTGCGGACATGGTGGTGGCGCTGGATGGCGGGCTGCCCAATGTGAACTACGGCGCGCTGGGCATCTACTGGACGCGCTACTATTTCCGCGGCACCGGCTCTCACACCAACACCTCCGCGGGCAAGCCGCACCCGGCCCGCGCACTGGCCGAGGCGATCCGCTCCATCTACCAGATCCACATCCCGGAGGGGCGGGGCGGCGCCGTCTACAACGTGGGGGTGCTGAGCGGCGGGAAGATCTTCAACGCCATCCCGGAAGAGGTATCGTTCACCATGGACCTGCGCTCGGTGAACCCGGTGCTGCTCGATTCGCTGGACGCGGAAATCGAGGCGCGGGTGGCGGCGGCCGCCCAGGCCGAGAAAGTGAGCTGGGCCAAGGAAGTGGTGCAGCGAAACCGGGCCGCGGGCACGGAGGAGGCGCTGCGGGACCGGCGCGCTCACCCGCTGGTGCAGACGGCGCTGGATGTCCACGGCTACTTCGGGCTGGAGACCCAGGCCATCGCCTCGGGCTCAACCGACGCCAACGCCGCGGTCGTGCGCGGCATCCCGGCGATCTCGGTGGGCCGCGCCTTCGGCGGCGACCAGCACACGCTCTCCGAGTGGGCGCACGTGGACAGTGCGCTCACGGCCACCAAGATCGCGTTGCTGCTGGCGGTGAGCCTGGTGGATACGCGATGAGGCTCGGGCGGCGAGCACTGTGGCTCCCGGCCCCATGCCGACGTGGTCAATCCACCGGCAGCAGCTCGACGCCCAGTTTGGCCAGGCCGTCGTCGAACGAGTACACGCCTTTGAGCTGACGTCTGGCGCACAGCGCCGCGAGATATGCATCCACCAGATCGACGGACCGCTCCGCCAGGGTATCCAGGCACATACGGAGGATTGCCTTCTCGGGCACAGTCAGCCCCCGGAAGGAGAGCAGCTCCCCTAGCTTTGCCGCGGCCTCGGCCCTCGGGACTCGGTAATAGCTGGTGAGCACGAAGTAGGACTGGAACAACACGATAGGCGTCAGAAGTGCGCTGCGCTCGCCCCGTTCGAGCTTCTCGAAGAAGGAGAAAACACCTCGAAACGCCGGATGAACCGTCTCTGGATCCTCGACCAGAAACCGGATGATGACGTTGGTGTCGACAGGATCAGCCACCCCCGGCCAGGCCGCTGCCCAGGGCTTCCGCGATTCGGCGCTCGGAGGGGAACTTCTTGCCCCGGGCATACTGCTTCAGGGAGCCGGCCATCCATCGGGCCTTGGCTTGCCTGGGTCGCCGGAGCTCGATCTTCCCGTCCTCCGGGATGACGTTCACTTCCAGGACATCGCCCACATCGATCCCCAGGCGTCTGCGGATCTCAGCCGGAATGACCACCTGCCCTTTGGGGTGTACCTTCATCAGCATGCTGGCCCTTTCGTCATACATCAATGTATAACGCCGTGTGGCCGGAGGTCAACCGGAGCGCGCGCACAGCGGTCGGTTCGGGGGCCGATCCGCTCGAGCGCGCGATCTCGCCACGGAAGAGGCTGACCAGGAAGTTCAGCTTGGTAAAGGTCCCCGTTGTTCGTTAGCTGAGCTGGCCCGGCATTCTGACTAGCGTCCATAGTTCGCGATCAGCGCGGCGATGATCCGGATCCCCTCCAGGAATTCGCGCACCCGCACGTTCTCGTTGGCCGCGTGCTGGTTGCAGTCGTAGTTGTAGATGGCGATGCCGAAGGGGGCGAGCCCCAACACATCGCGGAACAGCACGAGCGGCCCGCTCCCGCCGATGGTGGGGAGGACGACGGGTGTGGTGCCGGTGGCTTGCTCGACGATGCGTACGGCCTGCTGCACCGCCCGGTGGTCCATGGGGGTGCGGAAGCTGGCGTAGCCGCCGGGCCGGCGGCGGAACTGCGCGAGGCGCGGGTGCGCCAGCCGCTCCTCGGGCGTGGGCTCGCGGTCCAGCAGGTGGTAGCCGAGCCTCTCGAGGTGGGCGCGTAGGCTGGCCAGCACCGCTTGGTCGGTCTGCCCCGGCACGAGGCGCAGGTCGAGCGCGGCCGTGGCGCGGTCGGGAATCGACGTCGTCGCCTGCGCGCCGATGTAGCCCGCGCCAAGCCCCCGTACGTTGAGCGAGGGATAGGTGATCAGCTCGTGGAGCCGTCGCCCGCCGCCGTAGGCGCGCGGGATCCCGAACTCGCGGCGCACCTCCTCGTCCACCTGCGGCAGCCGCGCCAGCGCTGCTTCCTCGAGCGGCGTGAGCGGCGTGCGGCCGTTGTAGTACCCCTCGACCAGCACGCGCCCGTCGTCGTCTACCATGGATGCCAGCAGGCGGCTCAGCTCGAGTGCCGGGTTCACGGCCCAGTTGCCATAGTGCCCGCTGTGCAGCGGCCGGTTGGCGCCGTAGACGGTGAGGTCGGCGGTGACAATGCCGCGCGTGCCCAGGTAGAGGGTGGGCGGATTGGTCGGGAATCGCGGCGCGTCCAGGATGATGACCGCCTCGGCCGGCTCGAGCAGCCGCGCGTACTCGGGGTTCTCGAGCATGCGGCGCATCCCGGGGGAGCTCGACTCCTCGTCGCCCTCGAGGAACAGCTTGAGGTTGGCCGCCGGCCGGATGCGCCGCTCCTCGAGCAGCGCGAGCGCAGCCAGGAACGCGGCAATCGGGGCCTTGTCATCGGCCACCGCCCGGGCGTAGACGCGCATGTCCGGATCGAGCCGCTGCCCGGCGGGAAGCGCGACCACTGGCCCGATCTCCCGGCCGGTCGCGTCGAAGAGCGTGGGCAGGAATGGGTCCGTGCGCCACTGCGACGGGTCCGCCTCCTGGCCGTCGTAATGGAAGTAGAGCAGCAGCGTGCGGGCGCGGGGATCGACTGTCCTTTCGGCGTAGAGTGCGGGAACGTGGCCGCCGTCCAGCTCGCGGGTGCGGAAGCCGTAGCGCTCGAGGCGGGCCGCCAGCCAGCGCCGCGCCTCCGTGAGCCCCGCCGGGTTGCTGGCGACCGACGGAATGGCCGCCAGCTCGCCGAGTTGCCGCACCGCCTCCATCCCGTGTCGTTCCACCCACAGCCGGGCCGCCTCCGGCGCGAGCTGGGCGCGTGCGCCAGGTGGCGCGACCAGCAGAGCGATCGCCATGGCCAGCCCGCGGGCCGCTGCCTGTAGTGAAAACGGGAGACGTGTGGACATACAGGGCTTCATGATCCGTACTGCCGGAACTCCGCGCAAGCGCTGCCGCCGTGCGCGGCTGTCCCGTGCAGCACCTTTGTCGGCCGACCGGGAGCGACCTTAGGGGGAGGAGCGTCGGGGCGGACGTCTTGGGCCGATTGCGCTCGGCGCTCGGGAACGCGATCATGGCGGGGCCGGCACGGGTCCGCCGCCGGCTCCCTGGAACAAGGAAGAACCCGCGTGGGGTGACGCTCGAGAGGCACGAGCTTACGGCGTCAGTTGTGCCCACCGCGCCGGAGCTGGCTCGCGCGATACGCCTGCCGCACGCCACCGCCATGGTGGTGGGCACCATCATTGGCGCGTCCATCTTCGTGCAGCCCTCGGAGATCACGGGCCAGGTCCCGTCCATCCCCCTGATCTTTCTGGTCTGGCTGGTGTGCGGCCTGCTCACCCTGTTCGGCGCACTGGCCACCGCCGAGCTGGCCTCGGCCTTCCCGCGCACGGGCGGCGTTTACGCCTTTCTCAAGGAGACGTACTCACCGATCCTGGGGTTCCTGTGGGGGTGGGCCATGTTCTGGAGCATGCATTCCGGGATCATTGCCGCCGTCGGCGTCGTCTTTGCCCGCTACCTGGCCTATTTCCTGCCGCTGGGCGATGCCGGCATCCGCGGGGCCGCCATCGCCGCCATCCTCGCGTTGTCCGGCATCAACTACCTGGGCGTGAAGCAGGGCAGCACGCTCCAGGCGGCGTTCACGGCCGGGAAGCTGGCGGCCATTGCCGTGATCGTGGTGCTCGCCTTCGTGCTCGGCTCGGCGCTACCCGCCCACTTCGTGACGGGCGACGCCGCGGCCGCAGCCGCCGGGAGCGCGGTTGCCGCCGGCGTGCCGGGGGGCGCCGGTGCCGGGGCATTCCTCAACGCCGTCGTTGCCGGGCTCTTTGCCTTTGGCGGCTGGCACATGGTGACGTATTGCGCCGGGGAGACGGTGGACGCCCGGCGGACCATCCCCCGCGCGCTGCTTCTGGGCACGCTGATCGTGACCATATGCTACCTCGCCCTCAATGCCGCGTACCTGTACGTGCTGCCGCTGGAGGCGGTCGCTTCTTCGACGAGGGTGGCGGCCGAGGCGGCCGAGGCGTTGGTGGGCAGGCCGGGCGGCGCCGCGATTTCCGGGCTGGTGGTCTTCTCGACCTTCGGCGCCCTGAGCGGAATCATCCTGGCCGGCCCCCGCGTTTACTACTCGATGGCGCAGGACGGCCTGATCTTCCGCTGGCTGGGCGAGACGCACCCGCGCTTCCGTACGCCGCACCGCGCCATCCTGCTTCAGGCCGCCTGGGCTTCCGTGCTGGTGGCCACGGGCACCTACCGCGCGCTCTTCACCCGCGTGGTCTACACCGAGTGGATCTTCTTCGCGCTAATGACCGCGGGGATCTTCCTGCTGCGCCGCCGCAGCGGCTACTCGCCTGCGACTCGCATGTGGGGGCACCCCTTCACGGCGCTGCTCTTTGTGGCGGCATCGTCGGTGATCGTGCTCAACCAGCTCGTTTCCGATCCGCGGGAGAGCGCCGCAGGGCTGTTGCTCGTGCTGGTGGGCGCGCCCGTCTACGCCTGGTGGACGCGGGTGCGGCGCTGACCTTTTCCAATCTGGCGGGGGCGCGCGGGGCCGCCATCCGGCGCACCGGCCTCGCTCGAAAGGGGATGCCCCATCCAGGAGGCGAGGCATGACGGTCATCGACTTCCACAACCACTACTATCCGCCGGCGTACCTGGAGGCGCTGCGCGCGGGGCCGACGAACCTGCGCGTCGCGGAGGACGATCAGGGCAACCCGGTGCTGCACTACCCCGGAGACTACAACATCGTGGTGCCGGGACACCGCGACATCGCTTTCCGGGAGGCGGTGCTGGCAGAGCAGGGGATCGATCGGCAGGTGCTGAGCTTCACGTCACCGGGCACGCACTTCGAGCCGCCCGCCCGTGCCCTCGAGCTGGCGTGCCTGGTGAATGACGCGTTGGCAGAAGTGGTCGCGACGCGCGGCGCCCGATTCACCGCGCTGGGCACGCTGCCGCTGAATGATCCCGCTGCATCGGTGGCCGAGCTCGAGCGCGTGGTGCGCGAGCTGGGACTGCCCGGCGTCATGCTCTTCAGCAACGTGAACGGCGTGGCGCTCAGCGACGAGCGCTTCTGGCCGTTGTACGAGCGCGCGGAGGAGCTGGAAGCCGTACTCTACATCCACCCCATCCACCCTGTGGGCGTCGAGGCCATGACCGAGTACTGGCTCATGCCCCTCGTCGGCTTCCTCTTCGATACCACGCTCGCCGCCGCCAACCTGGTCTTCAGCGGCGTGGCCGGGCGCTTTCCGCGCATCCGCTGGGTGCTGGCCCACCTGGGCGGCGCAGTGCCCTACCTGGCCGAGCGGCTGGACCGTGGGTTCCACGCGTTTTGCGAATGCCGTGCCCACATCGACCGTCCGCCCAGCGAGTACCTGCGACGCTTCTATTACGACACTGTGAACTTCGACGCGAGCGCGCTGCGGCTGGCCCTCGAGTTCGCCGGGCCCGACCACCTGCTGGCCGGGAGCGACTACCCGCACCAGATCGGCAGTCTCGAGCGCATGCTGGGCAGCATTGCCGGGCTGGGGATCCCGCCCGTGCAGCAAGCGGCCATCCTGGGGGGAAATGCCAGGCAGCTCCTGCGGCTGTGGTGACGTGCCGGGCTCCTGACATCCTGTGGCTGGACCGCGGCCGGGGCCGAGGTTAGATTAGTGGTATAGTAACGCACCAACGCTCTCGCAGCAGTTCGCCCGCGGCATGCACTTCCGCTGACGCACGCCGCGGGCGCTTCTATTTGGGCGCGCAGCGCCCGGGACGGAGGTCGTGCCCATGGCCAAGCAACCTGGAATCCAGATGGAAGGCGTGGTGACCGAGGTCCTTCCCGACCAGAACTTTCGCGTCCTGCTCGAAAACGGGCACAAGGTCCTGGCGTACGCGGCGGGCAAGATGTCGAAGTTCAGGATCCGCGTGCTGGTGGGCGACCGTGTGATCCTCGAGCTCTCGCCCTATGACCTCACCCGCGGCCGCATCACTTACCGGCACAAGGCGCCAGGCGGGCAGGCGCCGGGAGCGAGGTAGCGCATGGCTTACGGCAACAACAGCGTCCACCGTCTGAGCCCGGCGGCCCTGCGCGTGGACCCGGCAGCCTATCCCGGCTCGATCACAGGCGCGGAGCGTACACCGGCAGTGGGTGAGCAGGTGTATTGTACTGCTGGCCCGGCGGAGGTGGTGCGCGTCCTGGGCAAGACCAGCAATGGCAGCCGGTTGCTCGAGCTGCGACTGGCAGACTTGAAGCTCCGCCCTTTCTTTGCCGCCGCCTCCAACGTGCTGGTCGCTCCCGAAGCTCCCTGAGCGGAAGCCCCCCGCACGTCGCCTCACCGCATTCATCCGGCGCATCAGCGCCGGATGCGGCCCCGATTGGCCGCCGCCATGGCACAGGGCTGGGCCCTTCGACCACTTAGTCCGAAGTTGCCTCTCTCGGCTTAGCTTCCGTCCCGCGACGCGGCAGGCGGCGGCTTGGGCGCCACCAGTATCCGCTTCGGGCCGCTCTGCCGCGCGAACTGGATGTTCCTCAGCACCTTTCGCGTGGCGACCTCGATGGCCGCGACCGCGTCCGAATACCACAGGCTCACGAATACAACCTTGCCGTCCGGCCGCATGGTGAACCAGTGCGGGAAGTGGCCGACCCGGATCTGCGCGACCTCCGCCATGTCGGAGAGGCGGACGACGCGGATCAGATCGTTGATGCAGTCGGTGACCCAGAGCTCCTTCCCCTCCGGCATGAGCTGGAGCGCGTGCGTCCAGGTATCGAGATAGGGCTGCGGAACACCCTCGGGCAGCGTGCCCAGCTCGACGCGCCGCGTCACCGTGCGCGAGACCGGATCCGCCACCACGAATCCGAGCAGGTTGGACAGAGCGGCGTAGATGGTCCTGCCGTCATGCGAGGGCTGGAGCGGGCGCACCCCATTGCTGGTCGGGATAGTGTGCAGCAGGCTCTGCGTAGCCGGGTCCAGCACCGCAATGGCGTTGCCGAACTGTGCGCCCACGTAGATCCTGGAGCCATCGGGCGAGGTGTAGGCGTCGTGCGGCCCCCTGGGCGTGGGGATCTTCTTCAACAGTTGCAGCGGCTCGAGCTGCAC
>JACQVE010000076.1 GCA_016209965.1 Gemmatimonadota bacterium
CCACTGAGCTGCCCGGGCAGGCGGCTCGCCACTTGGGTTCTGAGGCATTGGTTGCTCATGACCCCGGGATGAAGCACGTGCCTGATCACGGGGTCGCTGCGCCAGGCACGCCAGCGGGCCGAGCGGCAAGGAAGTGCCGCCGTCGAGCTGGCTCAACGGCTGGAAGGGCAAGCCGCTGAGCTGGCGCAGCAGATCGAGGGCGCCCGCAAACTGGCCGCGCGGCTAGCGGAAGCGCAGCACTTCACGCACATCGGGAGCTGGGAGTGGGATATCGCGCCCAACGTGGTGACGTGGTCCGACGAGCTTTACCGCGTGTACGGCCTGGCGCCGGGCGAAGTGCCGATCACCTATCAGGGGTTCCTGGAGCGGGTACATCCCGAGGACCGGGATCGGGTGCGGGGCCTGGTCGAGCGAACTTACCGTGAGCACGTACCGCTTGACTTCGAGCACCGCATCGTGCGCCCCGATGGCAGCGTGCGAACCCCTTCACGGCCGCGGCCTCGTGGTACTGGATGAGCGTGGTCAGCCCGTGCGCATGGTGGGCACGGGGCAGGACATCACGGAACGGAAGCAGGCGGAAGATCGGGAGGCCCAACTGCTCCGCGAGCAGAGCGCCCGCGCCCAGGCGGAAGCAGCGAATCGCGGCAAAGCGGAGTTTCTGGCCGTGTTGAAGGCGGGGCGAATCATCTGAGCCGCTCCGAACTACGGGGAAAGGAAGCGGATCTCGTAGGGCTGCAGCGCTTCCATCGCCCGGGACCCGCGCGCCCACCGAACCAGCGCATGCGCAACCCGCGACCCCTTGCGTGGCAACTTGTGTGTCAGGATCAAAACACCCGCATGCGCCTTGCCTGCCGCGAACGCATCGCGGGTCGCCTCGATAAAGTCGTTCCGGTTGTACGTGACCAGAATTCTCTGAGCGGCGGCGGCAAGCGCCAGATGCACCTCATCTGGCCGGGGCGTAGGTCCAACTTCGTGCGCACTGACAATGTCCAGGCCCAGAGAGCGTCCAATCTGCGCAGCAGCCAGTGGCACATCTTCGTCCAGGTAAAAGCGCAGTGAAGCCGCCGCGGCTGCACTCACCCACGTTCCGTGGCGCTACCGGCTGGTCGCGTAAAGGGGAACTCCTCCGCCACACGATCAGGCGTCCAGTACGCCTCGAGCTCGAGGCGGTCGTCGATCCCCCCAGGATAGAGACGGTAGAAGTTCAGGGCCGCGCGAAGCTGCGCCTCGAAAAGCTCTGCGTACGACTCGCGAAGGACACCCCAGTTCTCCCCAGCTTCTTTCCAGGTCGCTACGATCTCCCACACCTCGAGCCCCGAGAACGCAACGGCCGCCCGTCGACCTCCACGACCTTCCACGAAAACAATCCCCGGAGCGCGACTCATGCGCACAGCCTCCTCCACCAGCGAGAGCACACCCGACGACCACTCGCGCTCCCCCCGCCGCTTCAACTCACGGTTGATCTCCTTGTCCAGTTCCTCTGGCACGCGCAGGCTGTGGGGTACGGCTGGCATCAACACCTCCGCTCCGCGACTCTCTGAATGCATTGTAATACATTGTACACGAGGCGGCAAGCGGGGGGGCTTCTAACCGCTGCCCGGCGAGGCTCATCCCCGTAGCGCCTTCCCGCTCTTGCCCCAGGATGCGGGCGCGGACTACGTAGTTCACGCCCAGCTCACCCCAGGTGGCGGCGTAGAGCTGATCTCCCCGGACGATGAAGGGGCTATAGCCTCCGAACCCGAAATTAGTGTGGACCCGGCACAGGGGCGTCATTCGCGTCAAGACGAGCCCCCCTTGCCTGCAATGCGGGCGCGGACGACGTAGCCGACGTCGAGCTCGTCGCGGGTGACCCCGTACAACAGGTTGCCCCGCACGACGGGCGGGGGCGTGGAAGACAGGCGAAACGGCGGCCTGATCTGCCCCAGGTAGCGCCCCTCGGGATCGAAGATGTCCCAGGGCGCGTGCTCTTCTCCGGCCGGCACCGATGGGTTCACCCAGAGGAAGCCGTCCGCATCCACGAAGAAATCGGCGAAGGCGGGCTTGCGGTCCGGAAGTCGCGAAAGGTCCACCTCTCCCCCCTGCGAGGTGAACCATTTGAGACGTTCGAGGGCGTCTTCCCTGTCCTTGCTTGTGAGGGGCACGGCTTCATACTGCCGCTCGATGATCCGAACCGTATCCCCTTCCAGGCGCCGCTGGTAGACGCGGTACGCGTCGCTCACGCCGAACCAGAGATAGCCTCTCGGATCGAAGAGCCATTCGAGCACGGCTGTGAAGGGAACCGAAGCAGCTATTCGGCTGATGCCGCCGCCCTTCGAGACCGAGGTCTTCTCGAATCGCTCTCCCCGATGATAGGGCAGGTCGAAGGTGTCCTCGGGCTGCAGGTCAGGGCCGAACCGCACCAGGCTGCCGGCGGCGCCGAAGACGAAAAGATAGTCATAGAGCCGGCCCGCGGTATCAACGCCGCCCATCCAGGGCACGCTATGGCTGGCAATCGGCCGAGGATAGCTGGTCAGGAAGGCGCCAGCCGTATCGAAGGCCGAATAGCGTGCGTTGGCCGGGTCGACCACCCACAGGCGCCCCTGCGGATCCCATTCCATCCCCACGGGGGACTCGAACTCGCCCGGTCCCCCGCCCTTCTCCCCTATCGTGCGGACATGTTCTCCGTGGGCGGCAAAAACGCGGATCTCCCTGGCCTGCGTCTCGAGGACGTACACCCGGCCGTACTCGTCGACGCTCAGGTCGCCGATCTGACCAAAAACTTCCGGCCCTGCGCCCTCGAGGCTGCCGATCCTGAGCTCCTCGACCAGTCGCCAGGCCGTCGAGGAGTCCCAAACCCCGGTGGCCGGGTTGCTGACCTGCACAGTGCCGCCGGGGAGCGTGTCCGCCGTCCCCACCCAACGCCCGTCGGCGTGGTCGCCCGCGCCGCACGCTGCGAGCACAAGAGCGGCGGCCAGGTGCGCCAGAAGTCGTCCGTATTTCCGAGCAGCCGTCGTCGTCACCCGTCCTCCTGCGTTCAGGAAGGCCGAACTGCTTTGCAATGCTCGCTGGCAGCTTCAGTTTCCGCTGGTCAGCGGCCGGACACCCAGCCCGTCGGCTTCATGTCCCGCTCGAAGCCGTGTCAGCCGCCGCCGCTCCGGCCGCCGCTCGAACAGCAGGTAGAGCGCGGGGGTGACCGTAAGCACCAGCAGGGTCGAGCTGGTCAGCCCGCCAATCAGCGCGTAGCCCAGCGCGTTCCAGATGTTGGCGTCGGCCGCCCCGCTGAAGAGCACAAGCGGCAGCAGCCCGAACACGGTGGTGGCGCTGGTCATGAGGATGGGCCGGACGCGCTCGAGGGTGCCGCGCAGGATGGCGGACTCGAGGGCCAGTCCCGCGCCGCGCCGGAGCTGGTTCACGTGGTCGATGAGCAGGATCGCGTTGTTCACCACAATGCCCCCCATCATGATGACGCCGACATAGGCCTCGCGGGTGAAGCTCGCGCCCGTGTAGAAGAACATCAGGAACACGCCGATCAGCGCCATGGGCACGGCTAAGAGCACGCAGAGCGGCTGGCGCAGTGACTCGAACAACGCGGCCGTGGTCATGAAGATCAGCACCAGCGACACAGCCAGCACGCCGTAGATCTGCCGCTTCTCCTCGACGGACCAGCGCCATTCCTCCTTGCCCACAATGTTGTAGCCGGGCGGAACACTGGTCGAGCCGATCACGGCCTCGTGCACCCTGTCGCCCAGCTTGGGCGGCCCGCGGAACTCGTAGGCTACGCGACGCTGGTACTGCTGGTCCTCGCGCAGGATGCGGCTCAGCACCTGGCGCTCCTCGAGCGTTGCCACGTCCGCCAGCCGCACCGCCTCGCCGGTGGGCGCGGGGATGAGCAGGTTCTGCAGCTCGAGCAGGTCCAGGCGACGATGCCCTTCCAGCTTGACGGCGAAGCGGACCTCCTCGCCTGCCAGCCGGAGCTGCGCCCGGCGCGTCTGCCCCTGCACTGCGGCGTTGACGCGCAACGCCACATCGCGCGCGCTCAGGTCGTGCAGCGCCAGGCGGCGGCGGTCCACGCGCAGGACCAGCTCCGTCGCTTTGTCGCGCTGGAACCAGCGGTCGGAAGCGTTCGTGTCCACATCGCGGATGCGGGAGAAGCGGCGCAGCGAGCGGGCCAGGCCTTCGGCGATCTGGCGCACCGTCTCGTAGTTGTAGCCCAGCACCTGGATGGAGTAGTTGGGCGGGCTCGAGCCGCTGCCGTAAAAGCTAGGGCCGAAGCCGTAGACGTGGACGTCGGCGCCGCCGAAGCCATAGCCAAAGGCGACGAGCTGCTCCTTGATGACCAGCGGCACGGCGGTCGTCTCGAGCGAGTCCGGGAAAGTCACGCGGATGCTGGCCGCCTGCGGCCGCACCCGTGTCTCGAAGCGCTCGACCTCGGGCATGGCCAGCAGCCGCGCCTCGAAGTAGCGCGCCAGCTCGTCGGTGCGCTCGAGCTCCTCGCCTCGGGGCAGCGAGATCTGGATCGAGATATAGGTGTCAGTGCCCCACCACCTGCCCCACAGCACGCCACGGCTGACGTACTTGTCAAAGAGGTGGTAGGAGCCGCCCAGCCCAGCCAGGGCCAGCGCCAGGGTCACCCAGGGGTGGCGCAGCGTCAGGCCGACCAGTCCGGCATAGAAGCGGACGTAGAAGGGCGTGTGAGGCGCCGCGCGCGAGCGCGCGCCTTCCCCCTTTCCCAGGATCCGGGACGCGAGAGCGGGAATGAACGTGAACGCGACGAAGAGGCTGGCCAGCAGGCTAA
>JACQVE010000077.1 GCA_016209965.1 Gemmatimonadota bacterium
CTCACCGGCCAGGGCGGCGCCCGAGGCCGCGAGCGCGGCAGTCCCCTGGCTTTCCCCGGTGGCGCGCGACCTCCGAGCCGCGTGCTTGCCCGGGAAAGACGGCGGACCGGCTCTGGGGAATTACACCTGGCAATATCGGCGGTTCCGCAAGCCGGGTCAAGGGTTTTCAGGGGTTGACCGGGCCGGCGTTTCGGGTATACTTATCAAGGCTCGGGCTCGGGACGGGAAGGCCCCCATCGTCTAGTGGCCCAGGACATCTGGTTCTCAGCCAGAAAACCGGGGTTCGATTCCCCGTGGGGGTACTGAGACGGTCGCATAGCTCAGTTGGTTAGAGCGCACGGTTCACATCCGTGAGGTCCTAGGTTCGAGTCCTAGTGCGACCATCTGCAAGGGCAGTCCTGCGCCCCGACTCGCATTCGTGGCTCCCTTGCCGTAAGCCGAGGCGACGACTGCGGCCGAGTTGGTTCGCCCGTGGCGCTTCTTATACGGTTCCCGTGCGGAGCCGCTCGAGCCGCTCCGCGATCCAGACCTTGACCAGCGACTGCCGCGGCACACCTAGTCGCGCCGCCTCTCGATCCAGCGACTCGATCATCCATGCCGGGAAGTCCACATTGACCCGCCGTTGCTCCAGCCCGGGCCTGCGCGCTTTCGAGACGTCCAGATAGCGAGAGACGTCCTTCCCCTCGTCGAACTCCCGCTCGAACTTACTCGCCTTGACCTTCATACAACTTCACCTCCTCCCAGCGGGAGCGCCGGACAGAGACGATGCGGATCTTCTCGCCACGGTACGTAATGACGCCCGACCAGTGCTTCTCGGCGATTTTCCCGATCACCAACGACCGGGGCTCATCCGTGGTCCGGGCGGGAATCTCAATCCGGTTCTCATCCTCCCACAGCCTCATCGCCTCGTTGAAGTCGATCCCGTGCTTCGCCTTGTTGGCCTCGCTCTTGGCCGGATCGAACTCGAATTCCATAGGTATAGAAATTATACCATTTTTATTCGGTGTCAAGCATTGACGGTCGTGTGAACCCCGAACGAGTCGGCCGCCTTACGCCGCTCGCCGCGTCCGGCCTCATCCAGTTTCCCGGTCTTGAGGTCCGCTGGTCTTTGCGCTGCAATTGAGCGCATCATGAGCGGACTCGCTTGGAGGACTGGCTCCGGTCTGACCGGGCTAGTGGCGTCGCCTGCGTTGGCCAGGCTGCTTCTCTTCTTTCTACTCTTCCCTGAAGAGCGGCTGCACTTTCGCCGGCGAATCCAGGCCGACTTCTTCTCGAACAAGGTGGCTTCGAGCCCGCGGAGATCGCTCGCCGGCTTGACGGGGTTGGCGGCGCCGCCTATTCTCGCTGCGCCACCCCTTCGATCTCTGGTCTGTGAATCATCTCCTTTCACTCGCGGTCGTGCTGCTGCTGGGGTCGCCGGTGCGGCTCGGCGCGCAGGCTGCCGAGCCGGCGGGCGCAGGCCGCAGCGTGCTGGACGGCGTCTTCACGGAGGCGCAGGCCGTCGCCGGCAAGGCCATCTTCAATCGGAACTGCGGCGAGTGTCACGCGCCCGGCCACTTCACGCACCGCGGCTTCCTGGGCGCCTGGGCCGGGCGCAGCCTGGCCGACCTGCTCGGCCAGCTACGCGAGACCATGCCCTTCGACCGGCCGGGTCAGCTCGCGCCCCAGGAGTACGTGGACGTGATCGCATACATCCTGACGCTGAACGGCCTGCCCCCCGGCCGGGACACGCTGCGCGCGGATTCCACGCTCGGCCTCATCCGCATCGAGCGTGCGCCAGCGAGCGAGAAGCCCGGCCTAACCGGGGATGGCGAGTGGCGCTACTGGGGCGGCGACGCGGGGAGCACGCGCTACTCGGCGCTGGACCAGATCCATGCGGACAACGTCAAGGACCTGCAGGTGGTGTGGCGCTGGTCGGCGGCCAACTTCGGGCCGACGCCCGAGACCTACTACCGGGCGACCCCCCTCTACGCTCGAGGCGTGCTCTACACGGTGGCGGGCGAGCGGCGCGCTGTGGCCGCCATCGATCCGGCCACGGGCGAGACGCTCTGGACCTGGCGCATGGACGAGGGGCTGCGCTGGGAGAAGGCGCCGCGCCGCTTCTCCGGGCGCGGGCTCGCCTACTGGACGGACGGCCGCGAGGAGCGCGTGATCGTGGTCACGCCGGGCTACTACCTGGTGGAGCTGGACGCGCGCACCGGGCGGCCGGCGCCGGGCTTCGGCGAGGACGGCGTCGTGGACCTGATGCAGGGCCTGGGCTACCAACTGGTGCCGTGGACCGGGCAGAGCGGACCGCTGATGACGAACGGCGACAACGGGCCGGTGAAGGCCACGGGCGACATCGCCTCGAAGGCTGCCGCGGAAGGGGGCGAGAAGCTGGTGTACGGGATCGACCCCGAGGAAGGGCAGATCGGGTCCAGCTCGCCGGCCATCGTGGTGGGCGACGTCATTGTAGTGGGCAGCTCGGCGCTCCAGGGCTACTACCCGCGGCGGCTGAGGAACATCCCGGGCACGATCCGCGGCTTCGACGTGCGCAGCGGCCGCCAGCTCTGGGTGTTCAACCTGATCCCGCGCCCGGGCGAGTTCGGGCACGAGACGTGGCTGGAAGATTCCTGGGAGGTGGCGGGGAAGAACGATGCCTGGGCGCCGTTCTCGGCGGACCTGCAGGCCGGGCTCGTCTACATCCCCGTCGGCCACCCGCACAACGACTGGTACGGCGGCCACCGGCCGGGGGACAACCTGTTCTCGGAGAGCGTGCTGGCGCTGGACGCGCGCACGGGGAAGCGGCGCTGGCACTTCCAGATGATCCATCACGACATCTGGGACTACGACACGCCCACCGCGCCCAATCTGGACGACATCACGGTCAAGGGAAAGCGCATCCCCGCGCTGGTGCAGACCACGAAGCAGGGGTTCGCGTACGTCCTTGACCGCCTGACTGGCAAGCCGGTCTGGCCGATCGTCGAGCGGCCGGTGCCGCGGTCGGATACGCCTGGCGAATGGACCTCGCCGACGCAGCCGTTCCCCTCGCGCCCGCGCGCCTTCGAGCGGCAGGGCGCCACCGTGGACGAGCTGATCGACTTCACGCCCGAGCTGCGCGCGCAGGCGCTGGAGCTGGTGAAGGAGTTCCGGCTGGGGCCGCTGTACACGCCGGTCTCGCGGGTGGAGGCGCCGGACGGGACTAAGGGGACGATCCAGGTCCCGGGCGCGAATGGCGGCACCAACATCATGGGCGGCGCCGCGGTCGATAGGGAGACCGGTATCCTGTACGTGGCGTCGCAGGGCGGGCATAGCCGGATCGCGCTCGAGCACAATCCGGAGCGCTCGGAGATGAGGTATGTGTCGCAGGGGCCGGGCGGGCTGCGCGGGCCGCAGGGGCTGCCGCTGCTCAAGCCGCCTTACGGCCGCATCACGGCCATTGACCTGAACACGGGCGAGCACCTGTGGATGATCCCCAACGGGGACACGCCCGAGAGCGTGAAGAACCACCCGGCGCTCCGGGGCGTGAGCCTGCCGCGTACGGGGAAGAGCGCGCATGCCAACGTGCTGGTCACGAAGACGCTGCTCTTTTACGGCGAGGGCCGGGGCGGCGGGCGGAGCTTCCATGCCGTGGACAAGCGGACGGGTGAGGAGCTCGCGGCCCTCGAGCTGCCGGC
>JACQVE010000078.1 GCA_016209965.1 Gemmatimonadota bacterium
ATCATCAGCTCGCTGTACAAGCCGCACCTCCCGTGGTTCTTGCGCCTCGGGCCGCCGAGGCGTGACGTGCAGGAAACATGGTCCGGTTGCCGGTGCGCCGCAAGCCGAGAGGTCGAGCGGGGTCATTTCCGCATTCGGCCTTTACCGGTGCGGGGGGAGGGAACCGATCTCGGCGCCGCCCTGCGCGCCGCGCGCCCGGCCTTTACCCGTACGTGGGGAGGGAACTCCGGGGAACCCGGCGTGCCGCGGTTGTGTAGAGTGTGCCCGTATGTACCACCGATCCGTGCATAAGGCAGCGTCGCTTCTGCTGGCGGCCATTGTGCCGGCCCTGAGCGTGGCCGTGCCGAGCCTGGACCGTGAGCTGTACGCGAACCGACCCGAGCTGGTCTCGCCGGCCAAGGCCCCGGCGCCAGTGGCGGCTGCGCACGATCACGCCCTGTGCGTGCTCCTCTCGGCGAGCCCGGGGCTGCCCGCGGCCCCGCCGGTCGCACAGGGCGCTGGCGCGCCGCGGCGGGCGGGGGTCAGCGCTGACGGCGCCCCACCCCACGTTACGGCGAATCCGGCTTCTTCTCTTCCCCGCGCTCCTCCTCTTGCCTGAGCGGCGCGCGGCGCGCAGGGCGCGTCGCGGCCGGCGTAGGCGTCTGTCCCCGCCACGGGGACCCCTGACTTGCGTTCCAGGAGGAGCATCATGCCCCAGAAAATCCGGTTCTGGCCCCACCCCATCCTGGCCGCCGCCGTCCTCGCCTTGCTCGCAGGTGTGCTGCTTCCTGCCGGCGCGGCGGCCCAGGAGCGTGAGCGGCCGGCCGCGGCCGACTCGCTGGGGGCGGAGATCCGATGGCTGCGTGTTCAGCTCGACAGCCTGCGCGCCATGGTGGCGGGTCTGCAGGCGGCGGGCGTGGCGGTCAGGGCGGAGTCGGCGGGCGTGGAGGGGGCGAGGCAACCGCCCCGCGCCGCCGCGGCCGCTCGCCCGGATAGCGCGGCGGAAGCTGGTCTGGCTGCGATCCGTGCCGCGGCCGCGGCCGCGGCAGGTGTCGATACGGCAGCGCCTCCGCCGCCCCAACCCAGGCCTGGGCAGTTCGTGAGCCGTGCCCGCAACCTCTCCGCGCTCAACCCGGAACTCAGCGTGAACGCCGACGTGTTTGCGCTGGCGGCGTCGGGTGCGACCAGGCGTGACAACTTCGTGGCTCGGGAGTTCGAGCTGGCGTTGCAGTCCAACCTGGACCCCTTCTCCCGGGCTAAGATCTTCGTGGCGCACCACTCGCCGGGCGGCGAGTTGGTGCCCTTCCCCGGCGCCGAAGAGGAGGAGGAGGGCGAGGTCGAGATCGAGGAGGGCTACGCCGAGTGGGTCAACCTGCCGGCCGGGTTCGGGGTGATGGTCGGGAAATTCCGGCAGCGCGTCGGTACGCTCAATCGCTGGCACGCCCACGCGCTGCCCGGCCAGCAACTGCCGCTCCCCGAGCTGGTCTTCCTGGGGGAGGAGGGACTGGCGCAGGCGGGCGCGTCGCTGCACTGGCTGCTGCCGCTGCACGGCCTGGGCACCTACGAGGTGTGGGGCGAGCTGACCCGGGGCGACAACGAGACGCTGTTCGGGGCGAGCCGCCGTTTGAGCGCGTTGGGCCACCTGAACGCGTTCTGGCAGCTTTCGCCCGCCAGCTACTTCGAGGTGGGGCTCACTGGCGTGACCGGCAGCCGCCCAGGCCCGGCATTCGATAGCGAGGGCGAGGACGAGGAACGCGTTGACGCGCGGCTGTACGGCGTCGACTTCAACTTCAACTGGCGGCCGCCCGCCCGGGGCCTGTACCGGGAGGCCACACTGCGCGGCGCGGCTTACCTGAACCGCCGCGGCCTGCCCGAAGGCGGCTGGTCGGACGCCCGCGGCGCCTACTTCATCGGCGAGTACAAGTTCGCGCAACAGTGGATCGCTGGTGCCCGCTTCGAGTGGGTGGAGAACCCGGAGGACCGGGCGCAGCAGACCCGATTGTTCGCGCCCACACTCACCTGGTGGCAGAGCGAGTTTGTGCGGCTGCGCGCCGAGTACGATTTCCTGAGCCGGCCGGGCGACGATTTCCGCCAGTTCCTGATCCAGATGACGTTCGCCATGGGCCCGCACAAGCACGAGACGTACTGAGCGGGCCCGCGCGACAATGAATCGGAGAAGCTCAATGCGACTGCGCTCGATCCTGACATTCTGGGCGGCAACACTGCCCGGCACGGCGGCCGCGTCGCCCGGTTCCGCAGCGGCGGTGCCCGCGTCGCCCGCGCCCGTGCGCGTGGTGACCACGCTGCCCGTGTACGCGTCGATCCTCAGGGAGATCGGCGGCGACCAGTTGGTGGTCTTCGCGATTGCCGATCCCCACGAGGACGCGCACTTCGTGCGACCCAAGCCCAGCTTTGCCGCCGAACTGCGCCGCGCCGACGTGTTCGTGACCACCGGGCTGGACCTGGAGC
>JACQVE010000079.1 GCA_016209965.1 Gemmatimonadota bacterium
GAATTCCCGCAGAAGGTGCACCTCCGCGTCGCGCCGCACCCCGTCCGCAAGGCGCCGCACATCCCTCAGATTCTCCGCGTCCATGACAATGGCGTAGTCCACGCGGCGGATGTCGTCCGCAGTGATCGGCCGCGCGCGGCCGCTCAGGGCGAGGCCGTGGCGCCGGGCTATTTCCGCTGCCCGCGCGTCCGGCGCCTGGCCCTCGTGGTAGGAGGAGGTGCCCGCAGAGTCCACATGGAAGCGCTGCTCCAGCCCCGCTTCGCGCACCAGGTGCCGGAACGTCGCCTCCGCCAGCGGCGACCGGCAGATGTTCCCCAGGCACACAAACAGCACCCGAACCGGCTGCGCCATTCAGCGCGCTCGTGGCGCGGCGCCCGAGGGCGCAGTCGCCTGACCGGTCACCGGCACCGGCACGGGGCTGCATACGTTGGCGGGGTCGTCGCCGCTCACGCATAGCTCCTTCCTGGGGCTACCCAGCTCGCCCGCGCCGTTGAACCCCCAGCAGTACGCCGTGCCGTTGCCGGCCACGCCGCAGCTATGCAGCCCGCCGGCGGTCAGGGACTTGAAGCTGAGACCACCCGCCACCTCGACGGGCACGATGCTGCACGGCCTCCCCTGGTGGCATTCCAGTCCCGTATCCGCCCCCACGCCGAGCTGGCCAAAGCGGTGCCACCCCCAGCAATAAACGGCGCCGGCCGCCGTCAGCCCGCAGGTGTGGAACCGCCCCACCTCGAGGGTAACGAAGGCACGCGCCCCCGCCACGGCCACGGGCGTTGCGCTGGCCGCATGGGAGCCGCGGCCCAGTTGACCCTCGAAGTTGGCGCCCCAGCAGTAGGCCCGGCCGTCCGCAGCCAGCCCGCAGCTGTGCATGTCTCCCGCGAGCACGCGCTGGAAGCCGGTTCCACCGCTCACCCGCGCCGGGGCCAGCCGCGACTGCGTCGAGCCCGTACCCAACTGCTCCTGGCTGTTGTCCCCCCAGCAGTACGCCTCCCCGCCGGCGGCAACGCCGCAAGTGTGCCGGCTGCCTGCACTGACCGTGGCAAACCTGAGGCCGCCCGTCACGCGCACCGGCCGGCTGCTCGGCGTGCGGGTGCCGTCCCCGAGCTGGCCATCCGAGTTCTTCCCCCAGCAGTAAGCCTCGCCGTCCCGCGTCACCCCGCACGTGTGCTCGTAGCCCGCGCTGATCGCCGCAAAGTTCCCCACACCCTGCACCATTACCGGCCGCGCGCTCGATGTGGTCGTGCTATCCCCGAGCTGCCCCGCGCTGTTGTCACCCCAGCAGAACGCGGCGCCCCCCGCCGTCAGCGCACAGGTGTGCGCGCGCGCCGGCCCGCCCCCGGCGCTCACGCTCACGACTACCAGACCACCCATTACAGGATACACTGCCGGCGCGCAGCAGGGCGGCGCGTTCGGGTCCGAGCCCCGCTGCCCCGAGGTGTTGAGCCCCCAGCACACTGGGGCGCCGCCCGGCAGAATGCCGCACGTGTGGAAGTAGCCCGCGTCCGCCGCGGCGAAGGTCAGCAGCTCTACCGTGACGTTGGCCACGCCTTGCGTTCCGCCGCTCCTCGGGTTCGTGGCCACAATGGCCGTCGTCCCCGGCGTGATCCCGGTGACGATCCCGTCTTTATCCACCGTGGCAATCGCGGGGCCGAGCGAGCTCCACTGGATCTCCGCGTCCGGCACCGGCCTGCCCTCCGAGTTGAGCGCCCGCGCCGCGAACCGCACCCGCTCGCCGACCAGCAGCGTGTCCTCTGCCGGCTCGACAAGAATCCTGGCCACCCGCCCCGGCGCGAGAGCGTCGATGGTGCAGCCGCCGAGCAGCAGCAAAGTGACCAGCGCGCAGGCCACTCCCCCGCGCCTGGGCTCGAGCATCGAAATCCTATGATTCATTGGAAAATGAAATCGTGAAAAAATCTGGTCACAGACTGAACCGCACTTCCCGCCGAGTGTATCCCGCACCAGCGGGGAAGGAGCTGCGCAGCCGGGCCCGGCCCTCCTCCTGCTCGAGGCGCTCCGCGCCCCGCAGGTTACGCAGCCGGGCCGCCGTGCGCAGTTCGAGCGCATAGCTGCGCCCGGCCAGCCCCTCGAGCAGCAGCAGGTACTCGCGACCCGCACGCCGGAAGTCCAGGACCCGGAGCCCCTCGGACGGCTGCCCCGGCGTCAGCCGCTCCGCCGGCGTCACGACCTCGACGCCGCCGCGGAACTCGATCTCGACCAGTGCCTCGTCCGCCAGGGTCAGCTCGACAACCGCGTGGACGTCGTGCGCCGTTTCCTCGACCTGCACGGGCGCGTCCCGCTCGTTGACGGTCACGCGCTGGACCGTCGCGCCCAGGGGCAGTGCCGGGGCCACCCGCACGTGCAGCGGCCCTGCCCCGCCGTCGTGCAGCCGCAGGCTCAGCAAGAAGCTGTCCCGGCTGCGCCGCAGCATCAACCCTAGCCGGGCCGCGCCCACGCGGAAGTTCTCGATGCTGACCGAATCCCAGTCGGCCGGCAGGTGCGGCTCGATCCCCACCGCCCGCCGCGGCGCATCCGCCTCCAGCCCCAGGAGCCCCCGCACGAGCGGCGTCACCAGCATCGACGTGGCAAAGAACTGCTGCGGCACGCTCGTGTCCAGCACCTGGTAGAAGGCGCCGGACAACAGCTCGGGGTGCCGCCCCCGCGCGAAATCGAAGGTGAGCCGCGCCACGTCCCGCACCAGGTCGAACCCTGCCCAGCCGCGGTGGTAGCGGTAGTGGGCCAGCGCCGCGAAGCCGGTCACGAACGGCCAGACCGTGCCGTTGTTATAGTGCAACGGCTCGTAGAGGCGGTGGTATTGCGAGAGCATGCGCGCGCCCCAGTCCGCCGTGATCGCCGCCGATCCCACCTCCCGGAGCATGCGGTCCGACCGCTCTGCATCGAGCAGCGCGAACGCCATGGCCGTAGCGGGCCAGACCGTGAGCGCATCATTGACACGCACGCCCGCGCCGGCCGCCCCACGCCCGCTCGCCGCACCGGCGCCACGCGCGCGCACGGGCGTGCTGCCCGGCGCCGCCACGCGGTCCGCCGCCAGCAGCGCAAAGGCGTAGATGCCCGGCGCATCCAGCCAGAAGCGCTCCTCCAGGCTGCGCAGCGCCCGGGCGAAGAGCGCGTCTGCCTCCCGGGCAACGTCATCGTCCTCCACACCCCCAGCCAGCTCACGCACACCCTCGAGCGCGGCCAGCCACACGCCGGCCAGGTAGATGTCCGTATGCAGCGCCTCACCCAGCCCGCCCACCTCGATGGCGCCTGCCCCAGCCCGGGGATTCTCCATGAGACCATCGCCGTCGCTGTCCGTGGCCGCGGCCCAGCGGAAGGCGCGCACCACCCTGGGCCAGACCTCGCGCAGGAACCCCTCGTCCGCCGAGGCCTTCCAGTACTCGTAGCACGCCAGCACCCAGAACGGCGTGGTATCGCCGTGGAACCAGGTGTACGGGTACTCGCTGAACCAGGGCAGCCGCGCCGCTGCGTGCGAGATCTCGTGCGGGATCTTGCCATCCTCACGCTGGAAACCCGCCAGGAACAAGAGGCCCCGCCGCACCAGCTCGAACTGGCCCAGCCCGTCCATGCCCAGGGTGTTGATCGCCGCATCGCCCCCAAAATACCAGCCGAATCCGGGCCGGTAGTTCCCTGCCCCTGCCCGGCCGAATCCCGCCACCAGCCCGCAGCCCAGGTCCGGATTGCACACCAGCTGCTGCTCGAGGTTCACCTTGGCCCACTCGAGCACCTGGTCCAGCCGCGGGTCCGGCGAATCCAGGGAAAGCAGCTCGCGGCTCACCCGGCGGTAGTGGCCCAGCTTCTCCTCCCAGTAGCGCTGCGCGCCGCCCAGCAGTCGCTCGTACGTGGCCACGACGCTGTCCCGCGGCGCCGCACCCCCCGCCACGACCACTGGAATGAACGAGCTCCGCACCTGCCCCGCCTCGAACTTCAGCACGAACTGCGATGGCACCATGGGTGCGTCGTGCGCCGGGTGCGTGGTCCCGCCCGTTGCGAAGGGCGAGCCCACCAGCCCGTGGTAGTTGCGCACGCCGCCCTGGAAGAGCAGAAACGCCTTGCGCTCGCCCCACCACACAACCGACTGGCCGCCAAAGCTGCCCGGCCACGCCAGATTGAAGTCGGCGTGCAACTGCACCAGCACGTCCAGCGGGCGGACCGTCTCCACGTCCAGCAGGATGATGGCGCCCGGCTCGTCCAGCGGTACGAAGACGTGCTGCCGAACGGTGAAGCTCGCGTGCGAGTAGACGATGGTCGCGCCCTCGGGGCGTACGATCACCTGCCTGGCCAGGGCAGCGCCGGGGACGGGCGCATCGTATTCCGGGATCTTGAAGGCCAGGCGGAGGTCGCGCACCAGCTTGATGGGCCAGGTCCAGACCTCGAATGCGCCCGTCTCATCTCCCAGCACCGCGGCGCGGCGGCCCAGGTCGGCCAGGTACGCGCCCGGCCGCGCCGGCCCGGCCAGTGCCAGCCGACCAGCCTCTACCGGGAAGCGGGGCACACCTGCGGGCGCTTCCTGGGCCGCGGCGGCAGCGGAGCAGAGCAGGCCCAGACCCGCGCAGAGAAAGGCCAGACCGAGCTGCATCCTCGACCGACGAACCGGCAGGGCCCAAGCGGCGACCACCAGCGCGCAGAAAAGGGCCAAACCGAACTGCATCTTCGAAGGAAACTCCGGCAGTGTCCTGGTGGGGGAACCCTGCGGGAACCCGGCGCAACCTAGCGCGCCGGCCGGCCGCGCTCAAGATCGCGCAAGACGTGGAAGGGCGTGGAAGGCATGGATAGCGTCGGCAGCCGCACCCGATCGCGATGTTGCAAAGCGACGGTGCTCGCGGGGTCTGCCCTGAGGGGAGCGGAGCGCGAAGGGCGGAGGCGGTGGGCGGCGAACGGAAGGGGGTTGGTGGGCGCGCCATCGCGCAGCTCCCTCGAAGGGCAGACCCCGAACCTTCCTCCCCCGCGCGGGTAGCGCATAAGTTCTTTACCGGAACCAGGATGAAAATGCGACGGCTTCTCGCCGGGGCGCTGCTCGCTGCGCTGGCCGTGCCAGCCAGCAGTAGGGCGCAGGAGATCGACACGCTCGCGCTGCGTGGCCACACCTTCTTCCTTGCCCACGACCTGCTGGAAGGCCGGGGCACGGGCACGCGTGGCGAGCGCATGGCCGCGGCCTACATCGC
>JACQVE010000080.1 GCA_016209965.1 Gemmatimonadota bacterium
CTCCACGTGGCCTGTCTCACTATACCGCCTCCAGCGCCTGCCTCAGGTCCGCGATCACATCTTCCGGATGCTCGATGCCCACCGAGAGGCGGATCATCCCGGGCGTGATCCCCATGCGGGCCTGCGCCTCGCGCGTAATGTCCGAGTGGGTCATGGTGGCCGGGTGCTCGGCCAGGCTCTCGGTGCCGCCCAGGCTGACGGCGAGCTTCACCAGTTGCAGGTGGTTGAGCAGCCGGTAGGCCTCGGCCTCGCCGCCGTGAACCTCGAAGGAGAAGGTCGAGCCCGGCGCTTCGCATTGCCGGTGGAAGATCTCGAACTGCGGCTCGCCCTCCTCGAGGAAGCCGAGGTGGTGGACGCGCGTGATCTTGGGGTGATCGGCCAGGAATTCGGCCACGTAGCGCGCGTTCTTCATGCTGGAGGTCATGCGCAGCTTGAGGGTTTCCAGCGAGCGCATGGTGAGCCACCCGGTCCAGGCGTCGGCCATGGTGCCCAGGATGGTGCGCATGCCACGCACGCTGGAGAGGAGCGCCTCGGGGCCGAGGCACGCGCCGGCGATGAGGTCGCTGTGGCCGCCCACGTACTTGGTGAGTGAGTAGAGGACGAGATCCGCGCCGTGGCGCAGGGGGTGCTGCCAGAGCGGGCCGAGAAAGGTGTTGTCCACAATGACCAGGGGGCGCCGGCCGATACCCTCCGCGGGCGGCGCTGCGGAGTCCGGCTGCGTCGTGACAGCCAGCTCCGCACAGCGCCGGATGTCTACCAGCGTATTGGTCGGATTCGCCGGCGTCTCGACATAGATCACGCCCACCGGACCCTGTGCGGCGGCCTGCTCCAGCGCATGCTCGAGTGCACCCTCGGCGCCCGCGGCAAAGCCGATGCCGCGGATGCCGAACCGCGGCAGGATGCGGCTGACCAGAAAGTCGCTGCCGCCATAGATGGGCTCGCTGTGCACCACCATGTCGCCCGGCCTGAGGAAGGTGAGCAGCGTAGTGGCGATGGCGGCCATGCCGCTCGAGAAGCCGAGCCCGGCCTCGGCGCCATCCCAGAGGGCCAGCCGGTCTTCGAGGATCTCGAGGTCGGGATTGTTGATGCGCGAGTAAATGAGCCCCGGCTCCTCCGAGGGCCGCTTCTCGCGCAGGCCGTACGCCAGCTCGAAGAACGCCTTGCCCGCCTCGGCGCTCTCGAATACAAACGTCGATGTCTGGAAGATCGGACACTTCAGCGCGCCCTCGGAAAGCCGCGGGTCGTAGCCGTAGCTCATCATGAGCGTTTCCGGGCGGAGGGCGTGCTCGCCGATCAGGCGCCGGCGGTACACGTTCGCGGGTGGCATCATGGCGGGGACCCCCTGATCGAGTCGGGCGGCGCGATCTCGCCGCGGCTCGGTCATGCTAAGCGGTTGGTCAGGGCGGCGCGAGGCGGATCAGCGACCCCCCCCTTTTTCACGGCTGCCCAGCCGGCGAAATGCCGCGCCGCAGATGCTTGCGGATGTAGATGTCGACCGCCACCAGCTCCCGCGGCGCCAGCCGCAGTCCCCAGTGTGGCATGCCCCGGACATTCCCCAGGAAGACGCGGCGCCTCAGCCCCCGCGGGTCGTTTGCCAGTGGCCAATCATGCTCCAGGAACGACGGCGTTTCGATCGTGTCTCCGTGCAGGACGTAATGGTGGCCGCCTTCACCGGCCAACCCGTGA
Organism: Gemmatimonadota bacterium; assembly: GCA_016209965.1. NCBI lineage: Bacteria > Pseudomonadati > Gemmatimonadota > Gemmatimonadota bacterium. The sequence goes on from JACQVE010000080.1 coordinate 1,687, forward strand.
CAGAACGCGCACGCCTCAACGTAGATCCCGTTGCCCCGGATGATCGCGGCCCGTTCCGTGGTCCAGGTCACGGTGTCGTAGGTCGCAGCGTCGAAGATCTGCGCCATGATCGCGGGAAGCTCTGCCCGCGTGGCTACCCGGGCCTCGCCGGCAACCGGTTTCTCTTCCCCACACGCCGCCAGCCCCACGACCGTGGCCAGAACAGCACGCAGCCAGCGCATACCTGTAACCTCTCTTCGATTATGGGATGGGAGCGTGACCCGATTTGCCCCGTGTGGGCAACTCGGATTCCGGCCCGATCTCATGGCAGCCGCGGCGAGGCGTCGCGTCCATGCGCGGCAAGTGACCAGTCGGCGCGCCACAGCCAGAGGGCGACGAGGGCGAACGCGACGGTGCGAATGACGGTGGGCGCCGGGCCCGGCAGTGCGAGATGGTCGGTCACGACGCCGGCGACGAACCAGTAGTACAGCCCGATCGCCAGGGCGGCGAGCAGCCGCATGGCCAAGGCCGCACTCAGGTTCAGACCACGGACGAGGAGTTGTGACGTCAGATAGCCTCCGGCCGTCCAGGCCGCGACCGTGAGGTATACACTGCCGGCCGTGCCCAGCGCACCGTCGTGCGTGAGATTGTAGCCGATGACGAAACCAGGAAAGCCCGCCGCGAACACCCCGTAGCCGCTCTGGAGCCAGGCGTGCGACCGGCGCGCCCGGCCTAGTATCTGCACGATCGACTTGGACTGGGCGATATCGAGGCACCCCCGCGTGATGCACATCGTACAGGGGGCGCAGCGCGGGTTGCGCGCGTCGAGCAGCGGGCTCTGCCCATACAGCCGCTCCACCGCGAGCACCGGACAGATCGAGCTGCAGAAGCCAGCCTTCTTGTCGAAGACGGCGCCCAGAACGAAGGCGAGCGCCGCTACCAGCATGATCGTCACGGCCAGCCCTGTTCCGTCCGTGTTGAACACGAAGCGCCGGGCCGGAACCATCAGCGCGAGCAGCACGATCCCGATCACGCCCGCGGCCGGAACGAGCCGGTCGTCGAGAACGCGGCGCGCGCCCCATCGGTTGGGTAGCATGTTGATCGTGGCGAGCGGACAGATGTTCCGCCACAGTCCGGGATCGACCAGGAAAACCGCTGGCAGCAGCGGAATCGCCACATCCCACAACACGGTCAAGGCGGTCTCCGGCACGATGAAGAGCGCCACGATCAGTGCTGCCGTGGTCACCAGAGTGACACCTTGTGCAGTCCGCCAGAATCCGATGACTCCCGGATCCGGGGTTCTGTCCAGGACCGTCGAGTTCATGTCCATTCTCCGGAGCCCGAGCGCGGGCTATGATTCACCGAGATGGACCTCACCAGTAGCCCTCCTGCACGTCCGTGATGGATGAGGCTCATGCGCTCGTCAGGCAGCCGGTTCCGGCTGACCGCCTTTCCGACCTCTGAAGAACATGAGCAGCGCACCGCCGAGTCCAATCCAGGAGAAGGAGCGTCACGCGGCGGTGCCGGGGCGTGGCCAACGCCTTGAGCATGGTTGCCTCCCTGCGCTCACAGCGGCGCGAAGCGCGCCGTGAAATGTCGCAGCACGGGCGCCTGATAGGTGAAGCGGTACCCGCCGATCCGCTCCCGCCGTGCGAGCACCTCGAGGATCACTTCCACCACATAATCAATATGGCTCTGCGTGTAGACGCGTCTGGGGATGGCGAGCCGCACGAGCTCGTGGGGCGCCGCCGTTTCCTGGCCCGTCTGCGGGTCGCGCCGGCCGAACATGACGGTGCCGATCTCGACACTTCGGATGCCGCCCTCGAGATACAGCTCGGCCGCCACGGCCACGCCGGGCAACGATAGCGGCGGCACGTGCGGCAGGAAGGCGGCCGCGTCGATGTACACGGCATGGCCGCCGGGGGGCTGCACGATGGGCACACCGGCGCGCGCTACATGCTCGCCCAGGTAGCGCACGGACGCCAGGCGGTACTGGAGGTAGTCCTCGTGGATGACCTCCTGCAGCCCGACCGCGATGGCCTCCAGGTCGCGGCCGGCCAGCCCGCCGTAAGTGGGGAAGCCCTCCGTCAGGATGAGCAACTGCTTCTACAGCTCCGCCAGGATCGCATCGTTGGTCGCCAGGAAGCCGCCGATGTTGGCCAGGCCGTCCTTCTTGGCGGAGAAGGTGCAGCCGTCGGCGCAGGCGAAGATCTCGCGCGCGATGTCGCGCACCGACCGCTCGGCGTACCCGGGCTCGCGCAGCTTGATGAGGTACGCGTTCTCGGCGAAGCGGCAGGCATCGAGGTAGAGAGGTATGCCATTGCGGCGGCACACGTCGCGCACGGTGCGGATGTTCGCCAGCGAGACGGGCTGCCCGCCGCCCGAGTTGTTGGTGAGGGTGATCATGCACAGAGGCATGCGCTCGGCGCCCACCTCACCGATCAGCCGCTCGAGCGCGCTCACGTCCATGTCGCCTTTGAAGGGGTGCGGCGCCTGCGTCTCCGCTGCGGCCGCGCAGGGCAGATCCACGGCGCGCCCGCCCAGAGCCTCGATGTTCGCGCGCGTGGTATCGAAATGCGTGTTGTTGGCGACGACGTCGCCCGCACGGCACACGGTACTGAACAGGATCCGCTCCGCCGCACGTCCCTGGTGCGTGGGGATGACGTGCTCGAAGCCGAACAGGTCCCGCACCACCGCCTCGAACTGGTAGTAGGAGCGGCTGCCGGCGTAGCTCTCATCGCCGCGCATCACGGCCGCCCACTGCTCCGCGCTCATGGCCGAGGTGCCGCTGTCGGTCAGCAGATCGATCAGCACGTCTTCGGCGCGCAGCCGGAACACGTTGTAGCTGGCATTGCGCAAGCAGTCGGCCCGCTCCGCGCGCCCCGTCATGCGGATGGGCTCGACCGCCTTGATCTTGAATGGTTCGATGATGGTTCTCACGCGCGCCCCTCGGGCGAACTGGGCAACAGGCCGACCGCGATCACGGCCTTCACTCCGACTCCTCGCAGCCGGCGAACGGCTCTCCCCCGGCGAGGCCCGTGCCGGCAAAATGCTCCGCGTCGCAACCGCAGGTGCGGCAACGATTTTGCCAGCGCCACCCCCCCGGCGGCTCCCTGGTCCCGGCGCCGCTGATCGGACATTTGGCCTCAAACCGCCGCCGTTTCGCCCGTGCGAGGAGACGTAGCGTCTCCGACCAAGAAGACGCGCACCTCCGTCTCCGTCGCGCTTGGCGAGCGAGCCGGCGAGGCGGAGCGCGTTGCAGGAGCGCTCGGTGCCGTCAGGGCGGCTGGTTGAGGACGAGCAGGTAGTTCATGAGGCGGACCCGGCCTCGAGCGCGCGGCCGCGGCGCGCGACGCCCTCGGCCTCGGCCGCTGCGCCGACCGCTGCGGCGACTGCCGGCGCGACGTCGCGGTTGAAGACGCTCGGGATCACGTAGTCGGGCGCGCGCTCGTCGGGCTTAACGATGCCGGCGATCGCCTGCGCGGCGGCGAGCTTCATCCCCTCCGTGATCGCCGATGCGCGCACGTCCAGCGCGCCGCGGAAGATCCCGGGGAACGCGAGCACGTTGTTGATCTGGTTGGGGTAGTCGGAGCGACCGGTTCCGATCACGGCGACGTCGCCCTCGATCTCCTCGGGCAGGACCTCGGGCACCGGGTTCGCCATGGCGAAGACGATTGCGCCGCCGGCCATCGTGCGGATCGCCTGCGCGCTCACGGCTCCGGGTCCCGAGAGGCCGATGAAGACGTCACTGCCGTCGAGCGCCTCATCCGCGCTGCCGGCGAAGTCCCGCGCGTTCGTCAGCTCGGCGTACTCGGCTTTGGCCGCGCTCAGCCCCGGCCGGCCGCGGTGGACGGCGCCCAGGCGGTCGCAGCCGACGACGTCCCCAGCGCCGGCGGCGAGCAGCATCTTCGTCACCGCGACTCCGGCGGCGCCGACGCCTGCAACGACCACGCGCACATTGGCGAGCTCCTTGCCGACCACCCGCAGCGCGTTCAGCAGGCCCGCGACCACGACTACGGCGGTGCCGTGCTGGTCGTCGTGGAACACCGGGATGTCGAGCTCCTGCTGGAGCCGGCGCTCGATCTCGAAGCAGCGAGGCGCCGAGATGTCCTCGAGGTTGATCCCGCCGAAGACGGGCGCGATCGCCGTGACAGCGTCCACGATCCTGTCCGCGTCCTTCGTGCCCAGGCAGATCGGGAACGCGTTCACGCCGCCGAACTCCTTGAAGAGCATCGCCTTGCCCTCCATCACGGGCAG
>JACQVE010000081.1 GCA_016209965.1 Gemmatimonadota bacterium
ATGTAGACCATTTCCATGTCGAAGGCGAGGAAGAGGAGGGCCATGGCGTAATAGCGGACGTGGAAGCGGCTCCAGGCGTGGACGCGTGGCGGCTTGCCCCCGGCGAAGGGGACGCGCTCCGGCGCGGTCCACCCCGGCGGGTTCAGCGCGTCGCCCAGCCAGCGGAGGACCAGCCATGCGCCGGCCGCTCCCAGGAAGACGGTTAGCGCGCCAGCAAGCGGAGCCACTCAATCCTCCGCGTCGTCCTGGGGGTGAGCCTCGAATTCCTGCCGGCACTCCTGACTGCAGAAGTAATATGTCCGGCCACCGTATTCCGCCGCAGCCACCGCGTCCTCCTGGGCCACCCTCATGCCGCACACCGGGTCCGTGACCTGAGCCCTGGGGCATCTCCTTTCCGGTGCATCCGCTGCAGGGACCGCTTGCCGTGCCGGGGCGTATGCCCCAATTTGGCATGGCAGCCTCCAGGAGGTAAGGGATGCTCACGTTTACGGACGCGGCCAGAGAGACGATCCTGGCGCTCATGCGGGAAGGCTATACGGAACACCCCGCGCTGCGGGTAGCCGTAGCGCCCGGTTGCAGCCCCCTGGCGCCGGAGTATGAGCTGTCGCTGGTGGATGAGGCGGAGGAGTCGCCTGACGACGTCGTGGTCGATGGCTTCGGCTTCAAGGTTCTGGTAGACCTCGAGTCCGCCGGCCGGCTGCAGGGCGCGACTGTCGACTATGTCCAGCGGGAGCTGGAAAGCGGGTTCGAGGTCCGCGCCGCAAACACGCAGCTCCTAGCTGGCGGGCCTCCAGCGGGGCCGCTGGCGGAGCGGGTGCAGGAGGTGATCGAGCGCCAGATCAATCCTGCCATCGCCGCCCACGGCGGGCGGATTGCGCTGGTGGACGTCCGCGAGAACGTGGTCTACCTGCAGATGAGCGGCGGCTGCCAGGGGTGCGGCATGGCCCGGGTCACGCTCTCGCAGGGCGTCGAGCGCATGATCAAGCAGGCTGTGCCCGAGATCGTGGCCATCCAGGACGTGACCGACCACCTGGCCGGCAGCAACCCGTACTTCGCCACAGCCAAGTAGCTGGAGCCTTACCCTCGCCAGCCGCGCCGCTCGCGCCCAGCCGCCGCGCCGGACCGGCTTCCCGCGCCGCCCTTATCGGACCAGTTTCCCATCTTTCTTGTGGGCCGGGAATCCTGTCCTGCGGGCCCGCTTGCCTTTGCCGCTCCGGGACCGAGGCCAGGGCCGGCCCTGGGATCGACCAGCCTGGAAGATGGAAACATGGTCCTCATTCGATGATCACCTCCAGCCGGCGGTGCGCCTGGCGCAGCGCGGCTTCCACCTCCGCCGGCGTATCCGCGCGCGCGAAGACGAACCCGAGATAGCGGTTCCCCTCTGGCAAGGGCACCACCCGCTGACCGGGGTTGATGGCGGGCACAACGTTTTCCACGCCGGGCACGGCGCGCGCCGCTTCCAGGCCGCGCATGGCGCGCAGGGTGCCGGCCCTGGGGATCGGGATCATAAGCACGCCCGCCGCGCGCTCCTCGCGTTGCCAGGTGTGCGTGGGCCGTCCCAGGGCGTGGGCCAGCAGCAGCTCCTCGAGCGAGGCGCCAGTGGAGGAGCGGAGCACGCGCGAGCAGAGTCCGCCGATGGAGCGGGGCGCCAGCTCGAGCGGCCAGACACCGGCGGCGTTGTAGCGCAGCTCGGCGTGCACGGGACCGTCGCGCAGTCCCAGCGCCGCCGCGCTGCGCGCGGTGGAGTCGGCGAGGGTCGCCTGGACTTTGGCAGGCAGGCGGGAGGGCGTGATGTAGAAGGTCTCCTCGAAGAACGGCCCCTCCAGAGGATCGGGCTTGTCGAACAGCGCCAGGACGCGGAGCTCGCCGCGGGCGAGCAGCCCTTCCAGGGCCAGCTCGAGGCCGGGCAGGTAACTCTCGACCAGGATCTTCCCGGCCAGGTCGCCGCCGCGGCGGGTGACGTCGGGCTGCGCCAGCAGAGCGGCGACGCGCCGGAACGCGGCCGTGAAGGCGGCGGGGTCATCGGCACGGATGACGCCGCGGCTGGCGGACAGGAACACGGGCTTAAGCACGCAGGGGAAGCTGATGCGCTGGGCGGCGTCCTCGGGGTCCATGTCTACGGGGAGCAGCCAGAAATCCGGACCCGGAATGCCGGCACGGCTCAGCGCCTGGCGCATGGTGTGCTTGTGCCGGGCGGCACGCACGGCCTGGGGCGGGTTGTGCTGGAGGCCCAGGGCCGCGGCGGCCGCCGCGGCCAGCACGGCGCCGTCGTCCTCGGCGGCGATCACCGCATCCAGAGGATAGCTGCGGGCGAAGTCCACGATCGCGCGCGTCGAGCCCTCGACATCGGCGAAGTCCAGGGTCAGCGAAGCGCCGGTAGTGAACGCCGCCAGCGCCTGGCGCTCCTCCGAGCCGACCGCGACCTCCACGCCCAGGCGTGCGGCAGCGGACAGGAACGCTTCAGCGCGGTAGCTGCTGGTGGCGAGGAGGAGGAGGAGACGGTGCATGAGTGGTCAGGCGTTCACCCCAGCAGCTCCGGTTGCAGGCTCAGGCTGGCATTTTAGCTGCTGCGGGGTATTCTGAGGAAGCGGGAGGATACCTCCCTGAGATCAGTGAATAGGGGAGCCCCGCCGCCAGCCCAGGGGTGGTCAGGGGTGGTCACAGCAACGGGCGCGCACGTGCACGAGTCAGGAGTACGTGCACGTGTACGTTACCAGCTCTTGTGAGCCAGGGAGTCCGGAGATGGAGTTCAAGACCGCCGGGTTCCACCATATCACGATGGTCTCGGGAAATGCCCCGCGCACCCTCGAGTTCTACCGGGACACCCTGGGACTGGGGCTGGTCAAGCGCACAGTGAACTTCGATGATCCGGGCTCCTATCACCTCTACTTCGGCGATGCCACAGGGGCGCCGGGCACGATTGTCACCTTCTTCGAGTGGCGCGACGCGCGCCGGGGCGGCTGGGGCGTGGGCGGCGTCCACCACCTGGCCCTGGGCGTGGCCACGCCGGAAGCGCAGCTCAAGTGGAAGCGCTGGCTGATGGACCGGGGCGTGCCGGTTTCGGGGCCGTATGACCGGGGGTGGTTCCGGAGCATCTACTTCACGGATCCGGACGGGCATATCCTGGAAATCGCCACGCGTGGGCCGGGATACGCACTGGATGAGCCTGCAGACGCGCTGGGCCGGGAGCTGGTCATGCCCAGGCCGGAGCAGCTCCGGGGCGGCAGGGACGAGGAGGCAATCCGGCGGCTGAGCCACCCGGGGCCGGTAGCCGCGATCGGCGAGGATATGGCGCTCGAGGGGATCCACCACATCACCGGGATCACGGACGACATCGAGCGCGCAGGCGAGTTCCTGGAGGCGGCGCTGGGGCTGCGGCTGGTGAAGCGCAGCGTGAACCAGGATGATCCGGCCACGCCGCATTACTTCTGGGCCAGCTATGACGGCCGGTCCGTCGCGCCGCACAGCAGCTTGACGCTGTTCGGCTGGCCGGGTTCCCGGCACTATGCGCGGCTGGGCGTGGGGCAGGCGCACCACATCGCCTTCCGTGCGGCGGCCCCGGAGCAGCAGCTTGGGTGGCGGGAGCATCTGCTCGGGTTGGGGGTGGATGTCTCGCCCGTTATGGAGCGCAGCTATTTCCGGAGCATCTACTTCCGCGCGCCTGACGGGTTGCTGCTCGAGATCGCGACCGATGGCCCGGGCTTCACCGTGGACGAGGATGCGGCGGCGCTGGGGCGCTTGCTCAAGCTGCCCGTCTGGCTGGAGCCGCGGCGCGAGGAGATCGAGCCCGCACTCGCGCCCCTGGGGTAGGTGCCGGCCGGAGCCGGAGAGCTTCGAGTCGAGCCAGCAGGCGCTGGGCGCGTGGCTGGATACCGTTGCCTCTCAATTCCCGGTGGGCCCCGGACGGCTGGTGCTGGGGGGCTTCTCGCAGGGCGGGACCATGAGCCTGGCGTACGCGCTGCGCCGGCCGGGCGCCGTGGCTGCCGTCCTTAACTTCAGCGGATTCCTCCCCGATCACCCGCGCGTGCGGGTCGCGCCGGACACGGTAGTGGGGACGTCCTTCTTCTGGGGCCATGGTACCCGGGACCCGGCGATCCCCTTCGAGCTGGCGCAAGCCGGCCGGGCGACGCTGGCGGCGGCGGGCGCGCAGCTCGAGGCCCGGGACTACCCGATCGGCCACTGGATCGACCCCGTCGAGTTGCGCGACGCCGTCGAGTTCCTGGAGACGGTGCTGCGCTGAGCCCTGCGCCGCGCTGTACGACTGGCCCGCCCTGCTCGGATTGGGATGACATGGAGATTTCGTGTTCGCGACCGTAGCCCTGCCGCTCTGGCTCCTGCTTCTGCTCCTGCTGCTGGCTGGCTGGGCGCTGCTCGACCGGCTGCTCGTGCCCAGTGTGCGCTGGTTCCTGCGCCAGCAGACCAACCGCTTGATCGACGAGGTCAACACGCGGTTGCGCATCGAGATCCCGGCCTTCCGGCTGACGCGGCGGGAGGTGCTGGTCGAGCAGCTTCTCTACGACGCCAGGGTGCAGGAGTCGGTCGCGGTGCACGCCCGGGAGCACGGGCTGCCGCGCGAGGTGGTCATGCAGCAGGTCGAGCGCTACGCGCGCGAGATCGTGCCCGCGTTCAACCCCTACCTGTATTTCCGGGTCGGCTACTGGCTGGCCCGGCGCGTCGCCCGGCTGCTGTACCGCGTGCGCCTGGGCTACTCGGACGAGGCGGGGCTGGCTGGCATCGAGCGCGGCGCCACGGTGGTGTTCGTGATGAACCACCGCAGCAACGTGGACTACATCCTGGTGGCTTACCTGGCGGCGAAGCGTGCGGCGCTGAGCTATGCGGTGGGCGAGTGGGCGCGCATCTGGCCGCTGCAGACGCTGGTGCGCAGTCTGGGCGCCTACTTCATCCGGCGCAACTGCGGCGAGGACCTCTACCGCCGGGTGCTCGAGCGCTACATCTACCTGGCCACGACGGCGGGGGTCACGCAGGCGCTGTATCCGGAGGGCGGACTGAGTCGGGACGGGCGGCTGCGCGAGCCCAAGCTGGGGCTGCTGGATTACCTGCTCCGGGCCTTCGACCCGCAGGGCCCGCGCGACCTGGTGTTCGTGCCCGTAGGCCTGAACTACGACCGCACCCTCGAGGACCGCACGCTGCTGCGCGAGGCGCGGCTGGGGCGGCGCCAGGGCGAGCGGCTGCGCGCCGTCGCCTACACCTTGCGCTTCCTGCTGCGCAACCTCTGGCTGGCGCTGCGCAGCCGCTGGCACCGCTTCGGCTACGCCTGCGTCAACTTCGGCTCGCCCCTCTCCATGCGGGCGTACTGCGCGGCCCGCGGGCTGGACTTCCGGCGGCTGGGCAAGGAGGAGCGGTTCCCGCTGGTGGCGGAGCTGGGGCGCGAGCTGATGGCGGCGGTAGCAGCGGTGATCCCGGTGCTCCCGGTGTCGCTGGTGGCCACGGTATTCCTGCGCAGCCAGCCGCTGCGGCTGAGCGAGCTGGAGCTCAAGGCGCGGGTGCAGGAGCTGATCGCGGAGCTGGAGGCAGCCGGGCGCCACGTTTACGTGCCGCGCCGGGACCGCGATTACGCGCTCACCGTGGGACTGCGCCTGCTCACCCTACGGCACCTGGTGGACGAGCAGGACGGCCTCTACGTTGCGCGCGAGTCGGAGCTGGAGCTGCTCGAATACTACGCCAATGCCATTGGTCACCTGCTGCCGGCGCCCGTGGCTGCGGTGGGCGCGGGCATGGGCGCGGTGTTGGACAGCCGGGTGGCCGCGCATTAGCTTGGGGCACTATCGCGGGAGCAGGGGGGCCTATGGTGGAAGTCATCATCGGCGAGGATGACCGGCTGGACTGGGCGCTCAAGAAGTTCCG
>JACQVE010000082.1 GCA_016209965.1 Gemmatimonadota bacterium
AGCGCAGCCCGTTGGCGCGCAGCACCGCGTTCACGGGAGACTCCCAGGCGTACACGCTTCCCCGCGCCGACAGTTCCGCGGCCAGGGGCCCGCCGGCCAGCCGCAGCCCGGCAAAGGCCGCTCGCCGCTCGCCGCCGCCCTCTGCCCGCTCGCCCAGGCGCAGGAGCGACCCGCCGGCGGCCATGCCCAGGTGGGGCGCGGCCAGGGAGGCAGTGAGCGCCTGGTCCAGCAGCCAGCCGCCGCGGTTGCCGGCCACCGACTCGAGCCACCCGCCCGCGCTGCGGCTGTCCACTGTGAGTTCCGGCGTCCGGGCCGGCGTCCCCTTGCGCGTCACGATCTGCACGACCCCGCCGATCGCATCGGAGCCGAAGAGCGCCGCGCCCTGCGGCCCGCGGATCACCTCGATGCGCTCGATGGTCGCCGGGTCGAGCGAGCCCAGGTAGACCGGATTCGCGATCTCGACGCCGTCCACGTATACCTTGGGCGCGTTGAGCGCCAGCGACGTGGCGCCGCGGATGCTGCCGAAGCGGAGCACGGGCGAGGCGCCCAGGTTCCAGGCGACCATGCCGGGCACGGCGCCCCGGAACAGCTCGTCCAGCCTGCGGATCTGCGCCCGGCTGAGGTCCGCCGCGCTGAGCGTAATGCGGGCGTCTGTCTGGTCGCGCCGGCCGGTGCGACGCTGCCGCTCGGTGACCACCTCCAGCGCGCCGAGCGAGACGGCCAGTGGGTGGAGCGAGAAGTCGAGCGTCGCGCGCTGGCCGTCCGCGGGCTCCGGCAGTCGTGCGAAGGCCGGCGAGTAGCCGAACCGCTGGACGGCGAGTTGCGCGCGTGCGCCGGCCGGGATCTCGAGCTGGTAACGCCCGTCCGCGTCCGTCAGGGTTCGGGGCCCAGAGTCGCCCGCCGCAACTTCCACGGCTGCGAGACCCACCCCGGTCACCGCATCCACGACGCGGCCCCCGACCCACGCGGGGCCCGCCGCGACCTGCGCGGCCAGTGCAGCCGGCGCCGGGCCGGGCGCCAGCACGACCTGGCCGCTGCGGGTGACGCTGACCTCGACGCCGGTGCCGTCCAGCAGTAGGCGCAAGGCTGCGCCGGCGGGCAGGCGCTCGCGCTCGAGCGAGACGCGCCGGTCGAGCGGGAGCAGGTCGCGGCTGAAGGAGAGCCGCAACGCCGCGGCCCGCGCCAGGTTCTCGAGGGCCGTCTCGAGGGGGACGTTCCGCAGGCGGAGCGAGACCAGTCGGTCCAGCGGCGGCGGGTCCGGGGCTGCGGGAGGCGCCTGCCCCTGGGCGGGCGCGGCGCAGAGGAGGAGCGTGAGCGCCGCCGCCCGCCAGGGTAGTCGAGGCAGGGGCAGACACGCGCTCGATGGCCCCGCGCCCCGGTCGGGCGCGTTCTCAGCTCCGCCCGCGCCGTCGTGCGGGACGTGCACGCGCACCTGCCTACAGGCACGAGGCGGCGGAGCCTGCCGCGGGAAGGTCGCTACGGACGTGGTGCGCGGTGGTGCCACTGTGTTCACGAGCCCCGGCCTCAGGGGAGCGTCCTGGCCGCCTCGCCGTTGCGCTCGGCCGCCCCAGCGTTGCGGGCGGCGGAGAGCTCGTAGCGGCCGCCTGCGCGACGGTACTCCGCGCCCGCCGCGCGCGCAATCACTTCGAGCACTTCTGCCACCGGCTCGTTGCGGAACACGGCGGTCAGGCGACGCGAGGCCAGGCGCGGATCGGCAATGTGCACCTCCAGGCCGTACCAGCGGCGGAGCTGGACGGCGACGACGCTCAGGGGTGTGTCCTGGAACACCAGTTCGCCGCGTGTCCAGGCCAGCTCCCGCTCGAGGTCCACGCCGTGCACGATCTCGGCGCGGCCGGACGCGGCGAGGCGGCCCAGGTCGCCGGCGCGGAGCGTGAGGCCACGGCCCGCCGGGCCGCCCCGGAGGCGGAGCGCGACCGCGCCCTCGGCTACCACCACCTCGACCGCGCCGCCCAATCCTCCAAGCGATCGGACGACAAAGCGCGTGCCCAGGTCCCGGGCGGCCGCCCCGCCGGCGTGCACCGTGAATGGCGCCGCCACCTCATGCGTCGCGTCGAACAGCGCCTCGCCTTCCAGCACGACGGTCCGCTGGCCGCGGCCGAAGCGGCCGGGTACCTCGAGGCGGCTGCTGGCGCCCAGCATCACGTGGGTTCCATCATCCAGCAGGAAAGCTTGCCGCTCGCCAGTGGCTGTCGCCAGCAGCCGCGGCGCCGGCGACTCGAGCCGCTCGCGCCAGAGCAGCGTCCCGGCGACGGCCAGGGCGAGCACGGCGGCCGCGGCGAGCGCGGTGCGTGCCCGGGGCAAACGCCGCGCCACGGCTGCGGCGCGGCGGAAGGGGAGCACGCGAGGGGGAGCGGGCTCGACTCCCGCCATCCGCCGGGCGACCCGGTCCCAGGCGGCCTCCACCGCTGTCGCGGCGCCGGGCTCTTCGCCCGGCGCGAGGCCGGCCTGCCACAGCTCTTGCATGGAATCCACCAGGCGCCGGCGCTCCGGGCGCTCGTCAACCCAGCGCTCGAAAGCTGCCGCTTCCGCGGCGGAGCATTCGCCGGCAAGGTAGCGTCCCAGGCGGTCCCAATCCATTTCGTCGCTCATCGGGGTGAGACCGGCGTCACTGGCAAAGGCGGGCCGGAGCCGCAAAATTTGCGGGCCACGGCAAACTCATTATCGAGCTCATGCGCTCCCCGGACGACACTCAACGGATCCAGCGCCTGCGGGCCGGCGATGCCGCAGCCTTCGAGGCGACCTTCCGCGAGCATTACCTCGCGCTCGTGAGGTTCGTGCGCGGCTACGTCGGCTCGAGCGCCGTGGCCGAGGAACTGGTGCAGGAGACGTTCCTCCGCCTCTGGGCGGCGCGGGAGCGCCTGGATCCGCGGGGCTCCCTGCGGGCCTACATCTACCAGGCGGCTCGCAACCAGGCCCTCAATCACCTGCGGCACGAGCGCATCGAGCGCAGCGGAGAAGCCCGCCTGGAGCGCGAGGCGCCCGCCGCTGCTGCCGCAGACCCGCCCGACCGGCCGCGGGAGGAAGAGCTCGCCGCGGCTGTTGCGCAGGCCGTGGCCGCACTGCCCGAGCGCTGCCGCCTGGTTTTCCAGCTCAGTCGGGATCATGGATTGAGCTACGCCGAGATCGCCCGGGCGCTCGGCATCTCGGTGAAGACCGTCGAGACCCAGATGGGCCGGGCGCTCCAGGCCCTGCGCCACAGCCTGGAGCGCTACCGCCCTTGAAACAGCCGGCCGGCCTGCTGAAGTGGGCGCCATCTCCCCCGCTGCATGGCCAGAGCGCTACCGCCCTTGAAACGGCGGACTAGCCGGGGGGCCGGGCATCCGCAACCTCAGGCGCCCAGCCCCCGCCACCTTTACTTCTGGTGATGCAGCGTCCGGCGCAGGGAGTCCACCAGGTGACCGGCTTGCGTAGCCAGGTGCAGCGCCTCGGGCAGCTTTTGCGACTCGAGCGCGGTCCTGGCCTGGCGGATCAGCTCGGCCGCCTTGGCCGCCGCCTCCTCCAGTCGCTTCACGTCCTTGCCTGCGGCCTTGAGCGCGGCAATCTGCGTGTTCACGGCTTCGAGCACCTTGACCGTGGCCTCGAGGACGTGCGCCGGCGCGGCGGCGCCCAGCACCGCGACCGCGACGCGGATCTGCTCCGCCCGGATCGCCGCCTGCAGGCGCTCGGCTCGCTCGCGGTCGTGCGCTTGCTTCGCCTCGCGCAGCTCCTTCTGGAGCTGCTCCAGCTTCGCGACCAGCGCCCTGGCCGAGTCGCGTCCCTGCTCCTTGACTACCTTGTGGTACGCTTCCGCGACCAGCCGCTCGAGCGCCGGGATGACGATGAAGCTGCCGTCCAGCACGCTGGCGGCGAAGCGCAGTTCGCTCACCAGACTGGCCGCGCGGGTGCCCAAGTCGAGCGCGCGGTCGTACTGCTGCCGGCCCAAGGCCGCGCTGGCACTGTCCACCACCTGCGCCGCCCGGGCCAGCCCCGCGTCCAGCTTGGAGACGTCCTTGCCCGCCGCCCTGGCCGCCGCTACCTGGGCCCGCACCTCGGTCAGCGCTCTGGACACCCCCTCCACGACCTGCCGGGCGACGTCGTTGCCCAGGACCTCGAGCACGATCTTGATCTGCTCCGCCCGCAGCGCCGCCTGCGCCCGCTCGAACCGCTCCCGGTCATGCGCCTCCCGCGCCGCGCGCAGCTCCGCCTCCAGCGCCTCGAGGCGCGCCTTCAGCGCCCTGGCCGCGCTGTCCCCCTTCTCCGTGCGCACTTTGTGCAGCGCCGAGCGCAGCAGGTATTCCAGCGTGAAAGTGCTCTCCTGGCCGTGCCAGGCTGCAGCCGTGCTGCCCGCCTGTCCGGCCGCGAAGCCCCCGGCGGCGGCCGCGGCCGCCAGCTCCCCGGACTCCTCCGGCGCCGTTGGCTCCCGCTCGCACGCGGCGCTGAACAGCAGGGCCGCGACTGCCGCGCTGGCCAGTAGCAGCCAGTGTGGCCAGCTTCGCGGCGATCTTCCCATCCCGTGCATACGATCCACTCCTCGTTACAACTGGACGGCTCGGGCGCCCGCGCCCCAGTGCGCGGCCGCGACACCCGGGGGTGTGTCTAAGGTAGGATACACGCGAGCCGCGAAACACCCTGACACGCCTGGGCCGGCGTCGGGGTGGATGAGGGAGCTTCGACTACTGCCCGGCCCGCTTGCCGCAGGCGGCCGGGCGCAGAACATTGCCACCCATGGATCTCGGACTGGAAGACAAGGTGGCGCTGGTCACGGGCGCGAGCCGCGGCATCGGCCGGGCGATTGCTCGGGTCCTGGCCGCCGAGGGGTGCCGCGTGGCGATCTGCGCGCGCACCCGCCGCCAGCTCGAGCGCGCCGCCTCGCAGATAGAGCGGGCGGCCGGCGCGGGCCGGGTGCTGGCCCTGCCGCTCGACATCACCGAGCCCGGCGCCGCAGAAAAATTGGCTCAGGAGAGCGTGCGCCGCTTCGGCGGCGTGGACATCCTGGTCAACAACGCGGGCGGCAACCGGCGCAAGCCGTTCGAGGAGACCACGGACCAGGACTGGCAGGAGCTGCTCGAGCTGAATCTGCTGGCCGGGCTCCGCCTGTCGCGCCGGCTGATCCCGCACATGCGGGAGCGCGGCGGTGGGTCCATCATCTTCATAGCTTCGCTCTGGGGCCGCGAAGCCGGCGGCCCAGGCCTCTCCCTCTACCATGCCAGCAAGTCTGCGGTGATCAGTGCCGCCAAGATCATGGCGCTCGAGCTCGCGCCCGCCGGCATCCGGGTGAACAGCGTCGCGCCCGGCTCGATCCTGTTTCCCGGCGGGAGCTGGGACCGCCGCCGCCGCGAGGAACCCGAGGGGATCGCCCACTTCATCCGGGAGAACCTGCCCCTGGGCCGCTTCGGCCGCGCCGACGAGGTCGCCAGCCTGGTCGCCTTCCTCGCCTCGGCCCGCGCCAGCCTCATCACCGGCGCCTGCATTGCCGCGGACGGCGGGCAGGGCCGCTCGCTGATCTAGCTCCAGCCACAACTGATTCGGCCGGATTAGCGAGCGCCGTTTGCGTTTGAATCCCTGATCGCTAAACTAATAATGAGCGCGGCTGTTTTCGACGTCGCAAATAGGGACGGCCGATGGCCGCTCAACGCAAACGCCACCCACACGGCCGCCTGGTCCGCTGCGCAGGCGGCTTCACCTACAAGGTCTGCGAGGCGGGGACGAGTACCTGCTCGAACGACGCGTCCGTCGAGTTCTGACGCGGGCGGCGCGCGGACTCTTGCAGGCTTTGGACCAGCTCGTGTAACGCTGGCAGGGTGTCCACAGGGTCGACAGCTTCGAGACATGCCATCGGCTTGGGTGTGGAGGCTGTGGGCGGCCGGGCTGCTGCTCGGCTGTGACGCGGGGGGCGTCCGGGAGCGCTCGACCCGGGTCGGCGGAACAGACGCACCGGGACCTATCCCGGCGTCGGCGGCGACCCAGGAGGTGACGCCGCCAACTCGCCCCTCCGGATCGGCCTGCCTCGAGCCCACCCTCTACGACTTCGCACTCTCCGTGGATCGGTGGCTCCGTGCGGGCGAGATCGACTC
>JACQVE010000083.1 GCA_016209965.1 Gemmatimonadota bacterium
GCTACGCACTCATGGCGCGATCCACGCCAGCGCCGTCGAGGCCAGGCCCCACTCCTTCGCGCTGGCCAGGGAACTGGCGGAGGAGGCCGGGGTCGCGGATCGCCTCGGACTCGAGGTCGCCAACTTCGCGGAACGCGCAGTCGACGAGAGCTACGACGTCGTCATCCTGGACCGCGTGGTGTGCTGCTACCCCGTGTGGCAGGAGCTGCTGCGCCCCGCCGCCGCCGCCGCGCGCGTCGCAGTCGCGCTCAGCTATCCCCGCCAGGCATGGTGGACGCGCGCGTTCTTCGGCCTCGCCAACACCGGGCAGTGGCTGCTCCGCCGCCGCTTCCGCCTCTACCTGCACCCGCCGGCCGAGATGCAGGCGGCGTTACGGGCCGATGGCTTTCTGCCCCGCGTCGCCGGCCACGTCGGCCCCTGGGAGCTGCTGGTCGCGCCCCGGGCCATCAGCACCCGCCAGCCCTCTGCTTGAGCCCAGGGCGCCTGGCGGCCCAGGGCACGCCTTTGCTCAGGCGCAGCCGATTCCGCAGATTGCCGAGGCAAGCACCCTCGACTGCCCCGCTGGAGTATGACATGCGCCCCTTCTCAATCCGCCGTGCCCGGCTCTGGAGCGCGCTGCTCCTCGCATCCGGCTGCCAGAACGACCCGGGGCCAGCCGGCGCCGACGGCGCAACCACGGCCCGCGTCGAGATCGTCTACCGCGCCGCGACGACTATCGACCCGGCCGTCGCCCAGCAGCATGCGAGCTGCGTCCAGGGCGTGGGCCAGACGCACCTCCACCCGAGCTGGCGGGACTATCGCGGGATCAACATGACGGCCCAGGGGGCCGAGCGCTGGAGCATCACCTTCTCGGACGTGCCCGTGAACCAGGAAGTCCGCTTCCGCATCAACGACCCCAACAACTGTGCCCGCGACCGGACCGGTGCCACCACCGAGAACGTGTTCGCCAATGGCGTACGCCTGACGCGCGTGGTCGATACGCCTGGCAGCGGGACCGAGCCGGGCCTGGCCTTCCGCGTTGACGCCGGGGGCACCGTCACGCCCTAGTCGTGCGACAATAATGGTCTGGCGAATTGTGTCGGCCCGACCGAGCGACGGGCAGCGAGCGAGCGGAGGGGTCTACTGTCCCCACCTCGTTTTCCGATAACGGGTCAAGAGGCTTCTGTGTCTGCTGTCGTGGCGCCGCAGGGCGCTGTGAAAACGGACAGCGTGCCGTATCGGCTCATCCGGCGGCCGCGCCACGCCCGCCTCGGCCACCGCCGTCGGCCCGCCCGCCAGGGTTCCGCACCTGGCGCGCAAACCACTCCACTGTTTCCGGCAGCCCCTCCGCCAGCGGCCGCGGGCGCCAGCCGAGTTCCCGCGTCGCCCGCTCGTGCGAGTGCAGCCAGCGGTGGCGCGCGACGGCGTCCACGCCTTCCCGAGTGATGGGGAAGCGCAGGCCGGTAGCCCGGCTCACCACGTCCAGCAGTGCGCCAGTGAGCCGGGCGAGGGGCACGGGGAAGCGGAGCAGCGGCGGCCGCCGGCCCGCCAGCCTCGCCACCCGCGCCGCGAACTCGTTGAGCGAGGCGTGCTCCCCCGAGAGCACGTAGACCGCGCCCGGCGCGCCGCGTTCCCCCGCCAGCACGAGCCCCTGGGCTACGTCATCCACGTGCACGTACGAGAACCAGGCCGGCCGGGTCAGCAGCCCCGGCACGCGCCCTGCCAGCAGGTCGGCAATGAAGCGGCCGCCCGGCCCGTGGTCCCCCGGCCCGTACACAAAGGCAGGACACACAATGACGAGCGGCAGCCCTCGTCGCTGCGCCTCCAACGCCAGCCGATGCGCGGCCGCCTTGGTCCGGTGGTACGCCGAAGGGTAGCGCCCAGCCGGCGCGTACCTGGTGTCCTCGTCCCCCTCGCCCTCCGGCACCGGGCCCAACGCCGCAGTGCTGGACACGTAGACCGCTCGCGCTGTCCCCGCCGCCTCCACAGCCCCCAGGAACGCCTGCGTGCCTCCCACATTCGCCCGCTCCATGGCCCGCTCGTCCACCACCCCGATCTCGTAGGCCGCGGCCAGGTGGTAAGCGACCTCAGCCCCGTCCAGC
>JACQVE010000084.1 GCA_016209965.1 Gemmatimonadota bacterium
GAGGCGTCGCTGATATCCGTCTCACCAGCGCAGAAGCGCTTGAAGCCGCCGCCCGTGCCCGAGATGCCCACGGTCACGCGCACGCCTGCGCCCGGCCCAGCCATGAAGTCCTCGGCCACGGCCTCCGTGATCGGGAACACCGTGCTCGAGCCGTCTATCTCGATCGAGCCACCCAGCCGCCCGCTGTCCGGCTCCTCACCTCGCTCGCCCCGGCACCCGGTCAGTGCTGCCCCGAGAGCCATGGCCAGCGCGGCTGCGGCTGCGACCTCAATCAGCTTCCATCGATTGATCCGCTGGCCCATGGTGCCTTCCCCTTTCCATAACCCGTTTGTCCGAACAGCCCTGACCGCGGACCGGGACACGGCCACGATCCGATCCCCTCCCTGCCCGACGCGCTGTCATGCGCATCGGTTCAGTAGTACAACTGCGCCTGCGCGCGGAAGGCGCTCGCGCTCTCGAACCGGTCACCCGCCGGCAAAAAGAAGTCCCAGTTGAACAGCAGCCGGTTGCGGCCATAGAAGTAGAAGTTGACGCCGGGCGTGAGCAGCAGGCCGTCATCGTCCTCCCGGTCGCGGTTCGGGTCGCCGTAGCTCAGCCGGAAGATCGGCTCGATGCCCTCCACTCGCCGGCCCGGCGCCCGCGGCCTGAAGTAGGCGACGACGGCCTGCCCGCCTACCAGCGACTCGTCCACCGCCAGATTGTCACCCACTACACCCTCGAGCATGAAGTGCAGCCCGGGCCGGCGCGGCTCGCCCCACTCGGCGTCGATGCCGAACACGGTGCCGGCCAGGTCATGATGGACCTCGCGGCCGTCCAGCCTGCCATCGATTCGCGTCTCGCGGCGGCTGACCGCCGCGCCAAGCAGATGTGTCGCTTCGCGGATCGGCTGGAAGCTGACGCGCGCCGCAATGGACTTGTCGTCATTGTCATCCCGGCGGTCCGCGCCGCCGCCGTTGAATACGCCCGCCTCGTAGCCCACGCGGCCCAGCCGGCCATGAATGGCCGCGCCCAGGTCGCGCTCGGCGTATCCCAGCACTTCCAGCATCTGCTGCTCCTCGCCCAGCACCAGCTCGCCGCGGAAGCTCGTGAACACGGGCGGCCGCGCCGCGCCCGCCGCCTCCTCCAAGGCCTCCTCCAGCCCGCGAATCCGGACCGCCCGCTCGATGGGCAGGATCAGTGTCGAGGAGCGGAGGAACAGCAGGCTGAACGGCTTCTTGAACTGGCCCACGCGCAATTGCAACGCCTCGCCGAAGCCAAAGTTCATGTAGGCGTCGGCCAGCCGCAGCCGGCCCAGCGCCAGGTCCGGCTGGATACGGCCCGAGATCCAATCGGCGACGGTCACATCGACCACCGGGCGGATGCGTCGCGTCTCGAATGTGGAAAAGGGGAGATCACCCGCCGGCTCGCCGGCCGGCGTCACGGCCTCCTCGTCCACACTGGTGGTGTTGAACTGGATCTGGGCGTAACCCGTCACCCGCACCCTCACGCCTTCCGCCGTCACGGTCTGCCCGGCGAGGCGCGCCGGCAGGCCGAACGCTGCGCCCGCGGCCACAACGCAGTTCAAGAGCCTCTGCATACGCGCTCCCCTTCAGGTTCACGCGAATGGGCTGGCCCGAGCCCGCCAGAGATGTAACGGGCGCGTGCACTGTGTCGGTGATGGGGGCGTAACGGTTTGGTAACAGCCGCAAGAGCGGCGGGTGCTGGGGAGGACTTCTCGGGCGGTCGGGGCCGCTTCAGCGGATCCCGCGGCTGGCTGGGTGCGTCGCCGCCACCGGGTACAGGGGAATGTGGAGTGGGCTTGACATTCCAGCTCCTGGAACCCTTACACTGGGCACCTGGTGGCCCAGGTGAAGCGCGCGCGGCACGGGATAGCAGAGCAGCGGGACCTCCGAGACGTCGGTAAAGGCTGACGACCTCGGGTACGACACGAATAACCGGTTCCGTCCGGCCACGAGGCATAACCATGGAACGACACGTCACCATCAAAGAAGCGGCCAAGCGCGTCGGCCTGCCGCCCAAGACCATTCGGTACTATGAAGACGTTGGGGTGATCCCAAGGCTCAAGCGTAACCGGTCGGCGCCCGGCGCCAACGGCTACCGAGTGTTCGGTGAGCAGGACATCCATCGGCTCCAGTTCGTGAAGCGGGCGAGGCGGCTCGGCCTGCCCTTGGCCCAGGTCAAGGAGCTTCTCGTCGCCACCGAACGGGGCTCTGGGGCGCCGCGGCTGCTGACATTGATCGAGCAGAGGCTTTCGGAAATCGACCAGAACATCGAGGAGCTACGATCCCTGCGGCAGGCGCTCGTAGACTTTCGGCGCCGCACTGAGGCGGCGGAGGAGCCGGTGCGGTCGTGCTGCGAACCCGTGTGCGGGCCTCTTACCTGCGAACCCGAAGACGAGAGCGCGCCGTTGGTGCGAATTGCCAATACCAGGCACCGGGATAGGAGGTAGCCCATGTTCAGAGAAAAAAGGCTTGCGCTGCTCCTCGTGGGCGTGATGGCGATTTTGGGAGCGGCGGCCTACGGCTTAGCCCGCCGGCAGCATACTGCGAACCCTGGGCCGTACGCTGCCGTGATCGAACGGTTGCACGAGATCAATCACCAAATGCGGGAGATGCACCACAGCTACCGGGCACGGCACCAGGGCGAGGAGGCCTTCGAGCGCTGGCACGAGCTGCTGCACGAGGAGAGGCAGCTCTTGCATAGCCTCCCCGGGGCGCTGGAGGGTGTGGCGCCTGAGCAGGCTGGCACGCAGGACACGCGGTAGGAGTCGACCTCTGCCCGCAAGGGGTGGTTCTTTGCTCCGCGCCGGTCGCTGGCTCGTCGGAGGGGCGGAGGCTGGACGTCCGCCACCGTCAACGCACAGGTTGTCAACGGGACCGCCGTCTCGCTGGCCGCGGACGCGTTCGATCGCCCTGCAAGCCTGCCCCCGGGCTATGTCGGCGCAGCGCAACCCCAGACGGTCCTGGCACACCTTCGCGCCCTGCCCGTCGAGTTCGCCGCGCCGCCGTCCCCGTTCGATGGAGCCTAGCCCGGCTGCAGCCCCACGGAGGCGTCAAGAGCGCCGGGAGGTGAACATGCCGCACACCGGAAGAGCAACCTGGCAGGCGAGGTCGCGGCTCCGGCTGCGATTCGTGGTCGGCGCCGCCACCACCGCGGTCCTGGGCGGCTCATGGGCCTGCGATCAGGCCGACGATCTCGGGCCCGCGTCGGAGTTCGTCCGGCTCCAGGCTCATTAAGCTGTCTTGTTCTGTTTCATTGAGGAGTTGCTCGCGGGGAAGTGCAGGATTTCGCCCCAGGCGCTCCAATGGAAACAATACGCGTCCCTCCATCACCAGCCCTCGGCTCTCACGCGACTCGCGAGAGGGCCTCGCTATGCCGCAAAGTCGAAGACAGGCGTCTGAATGACACGCGTCGGCGTTCGCGCCTCCCGGGCGATCTGGTGGAGGCGTTCCACGACCTCGGGTGAGAAAAAGCGCTCGCCGGTTTCTTCGTTCACCCGGGCAGGGACATGCTCGATCATGATGAGCCGGCCGTCCAGCTCCAAAGTGTACGTGACCAGGCGCTCGACCAACCGCTCCTCACTCGCTTTCGCCATTATCAGGCCTCCTACGCTCTTGAAAATCCGGGCTCCACAGGCTCGGGTCCGGCTCATACAAGGTCACGATCTTCACAATGGGGCGGGACGGGTGGCTGCATTGCATATGAATTGCCCGGCCGGCCGCGGTGAAGCCTAGAATCAAGCAGCTCGGACCATACTTGTCCTGGGGATAGTCCTCGATGACTTCTCCCGTGGCAATAGCCTCCCGGATCTCCTGTACGCCGATGCGTCGCAGGATGCTCTGATCGACCGCATGCTCCGAAAACTCGAACTGGTTCGCCGCAATCTTGCTCCGGATCTCCTCGAGCAGTCCCATCGCCGATGCTAACCACCCCGGGCCCGGGCCGCGCGCCCGATCAGCTCGTCAAGCTACTCGGCGCGGCCGGTCGCGTCGAAGCGCGCGAGTCGTACGCGTACTCGAGCTTCGGCGCCGGGCGCACCGGGCCGTGTGCCGCCAGCCCGGCGGGCGGGTTGTTCTTGCGCTTCGCGTCCTCGTGCCGGTAGTCGGAAACGGGCTGCCCGGCGGCCGCGGAGTTCGGATTCTTCTTCGGCATCAGATCCAGGACAGCAGCAATGAAGGAAGGCGAGGCCGCCAACAAAGATGCGCGGCCGGCCGGCGCGACGAAAGGCCGGGTCGTCGGAAGCGCCGTCGGCGGCCTCTTGGCAGCCGCGGTGGGCAAGAATACTTCATAGCGTGAATGCATTTCGCTCACCGGGTGAAACGACCGGCGCGGCGCTCTTGGCCAGGGCGGCGGAGGCGGCGCTCGCGGAAGCACTGGGCGTAGTGCCGGCTGTGGTCGTGATCGGGGCTCGTCAGACGGGGAAGAGCACGCTGGTTCAGAAGCTGCCGGAGCTGGTCGGCCGGCCGTACCTCACGTTGGACTCAGATGCTTGCCCGGATCGAAGACCTCGGGGACTTCCGCCGTCTGATGCGGGCCGCTGCCCTGCGTCTCGGCTCGGTTCTCAACCAGGCCGACCTGGCGCGCGACGTTGCGCTCTCACGTCCGACTGTGCACCGCTGGCTCAATTTGCTCGAGACATCCTTCCAGCTCGTGCGCCTGGGCGCCTACGCCGTGCACCGGACGAAGCGCCTGGTGAAGAGTCCGAAGCTCTACTGGTCGGATGTCGGCCTGGCGCGGCGTCTGGCGGGTGGCGAGCCGACCGGCGCGCACCTGGAGAACCTCGTCCTGGGCGACCTGATCGCGTGGCGCGAGCTCGTGACGCCACGGCCCGAAGTGCTGTACTGGCGCACAGTCAACCAGGAGGAGATCGATTTCGTGATCGAAGCTGGCCGCAGGCTGCTTCCCATCGAGGTCAAGGCGACATCGCGCCCCGCATACCGCGACGCCCGTCACCTCCTCACCTTCCGCGGCGAGTACGGTGCTGCCGTACCCTGCGGACTGCTGCTGCACACGGGCAGCGCGACCTTCTGGCTGGCTGAGGGGATCCTGGCAGCGCCGTGGTGGCGGGTACTTTGACGGCCCGCAGAGATCAGGCGCTCACCGCGTTCCCAACCAGTCGCTGAACGAGACGGTGAGGTCCGGAAGGGTGCGGGCGAGGACCAGTCGGCAATCCGCGGCCCGGCCGCTAATCAGTCGAGCAGTGCGAACAGATCTGCCAGCGGGAGGCGGAAGCCGGGAAGCACGGTTTCGCCATCGAGCTCTTCGTCCTCTCGCAGGACGCGTGCGGAGCCGTCGGCACGGTAGACGGCTGCGTACCGCGAGGCAGGGTAGATGACCCAGAGCAGCGGCACGCCAGCGTCGAGGTAGTCGCGGATGCGCTGGTGGAAATCGCGACGCTTGCGTTCGTTGCTCGGGCAGTAGATCTCGACGACGAGGTCCGGCACGATGCGGAAGTAATCGTCGGGAACGCCGCCGCTCTGGCGCAGCTTCTCGGCCGCCACGAAGGCCACGTCGGGCGCGCGGACGCGCTCCGGGTCGCGGGGCAGCGCGAGCCGGATCCAGGGATCCACGAAGACGCGCCCGAGCTTCCTCCGCTTGACGAAGGCGCGCAGCAGCGCTCCCACCTCGAGGATCAGCTCGGCGTGGGGAGGGTTGGCGCCCATCACCGGCACCAGCTCGCCGTCCACCAGCTCGTAGCCGCTGAGCGCCGGATCCTCGACGGGGATATGGGGCAGATCGTCCGCCCGCAGGCGTCGTGGTTGCGTGGCCATGGCCGCTCCGATCTTCCGTTGCCGCTTGCATTATAGACGGCGCCGCGCATGGGCGGCAATCAGCGCGCCGCCGCGGAGCGAGTCCATGGTAGGACGCGCCGGGAGGTCGCCTGCTTGCGAACGGCGTGCTCAGTGGGCGGGCAGGCGGATGCGGATCGAGGTGCCCTTCCCCAGCTCGCTCTGGGCGGCGACGTCGCCCCCCATGCGCTCGGCCAGGTGGCGGACGATGGAGAGCCCCAGGCCGGTGCCGCCCTCGGCGCGCGAGCGGGCGGGGTCCACGCGGTAGAAGCGCTCGAAGATGCGGGGCAGGGCATCGCCCGGGATCCCGCTGCCGGTGTCACTCACGGTGATGACGCACTCCGGCCCGCCGCCCGGATCCACCGGGCCGGCGCCGGCCGGCTCGACCTGCACCGTGATCTGCCCGCCGGGCGGCGTGTGACGCAGCGCGTTGTCGAAGAGGTTGGAGAAGATCTGGCGGAGCGCACTGGCGTCGGCCCGCACGGAGAGCGGCGGCGCATCCTGAAGGACGAGGCCGACGCGGGCGGCCCGGGCGCGCTCGTCGAAGGCGCTCCACGCCTCACGCGCCGCCTCCAGTGGGTCCAGGGGCCGGAGCTCCGGCTGCCAGCCGCCGGACTCGAGGCGAGACAGGTCCAGCAGGTCGTCCACAATACGCTGCAGCCGCTCGGCGTTGCGCTGGATGGTCTCGAGGAACCGCCGCCCGAGCTCGGGCGGCAGCTCGTCAGAGAGCAGCGTGTCCGTGTAGCCGCGGATGGCCGTGAGCGGCGTCTTCAGCTCGTGACTGGCGTTGGCGACGAAGTCGCGGCGCACGTCCTCGAGGCGGCGGATCTCTGTGAGGTCGACCAGCACCAAGATCGCGCCGCCCTGCGCCTCGGCGGCCGGCCGTGCGGCCACCAGCAGCCGCCGCTCCCCCAGCGAGAACTCCGCCGGCGCGACCGTTGCGCCGCGGGCGGCGCGCTCGAGCAGCGGCCGCAGCTCGGCGTGGCGGATGAACGCCGATACGGGCCGACCCTCCGCGCTGGCCGGCAGATCCAGAAGCATGCGTGCGGCGGGGTTGAGCCGCACCACGCGCCCGGAGCTGTCGAGCTGCAGGATGCCGTCGCCCGCGGCTTCGGCCAGCCAGGCGGCTTCCCGGCTCTCCCGCACGGCCGTCTCCAGCCGCTGCCGGAGCCGCTCCGTCAGGCCGAAAACCGTGCCCGCCAGGGCATGGACTTCTGCGATACTCGAGCCCGCGGGGACCGGCGCGGCCTCGTCCTGCTGCGCGAGCTGCCGCTGCAGGCGCCGCAGGGAGCCGACCAGGGGGGTGGCAAGGGTAACGGCGATGAAGAAAGCGCCCAGGAGGGCGAGGAGGCTGCCCGTGAAAAGGGCGAGCAGCGCCGAGCCCAGACCGGTGGCCAGGAAGAGCACGCGGATGGGAATACGTCGCCTCACCTTGCCCCCCGGTTACGCCTCGGGCCGGAAGCGGTAGCCGAAGCCGCGCACGGTCTCGATCCAGTCGCCGCCCGCGCCCAGCTTGCCGCGTAGCCGCTTGACATGCATGTCTACGGTGCGGGTCTCCAGCTCGACGTGCACATCCCAGGCGGCCTGCAAGAGCTGGCGCCGGCTCTGCACCCGGCCTCGCCGCTCGAGCAGCGTGACCAGCAGGCGATACTCAGTGGGCGTCAGCGAGACCTCTGCGCCGTCCGCCACCACGCGCATGGCGTTCACATCCACCAGTATCGGCCCGCCGCGCAGCAGCCGCGCCGGCCCCGCCATGGCCGGAGCCTGCACTCGCCGCAGCACCGCGGCCACGCGCAGCACCAGCTCCTGAGGGCTGAAGGGCTTGGTAACGTAATCGTCAGCCCCCAGCTCGAGGCCGCGAATGCGGTCCGCTTCCTCGCGCATGGCCGTCAGCACCACCACCGGCAGGTCAGCGGTTTCCGGCTGCCGCTTCAGCTCGGCCAGCACGTCGTATCCGGAGAGCCCGGGCAGCATCAGGTCCAGCACCAGGAGATCCGGCCGCTCCCGGCTCAGCGCTTCCAGCGCCTCCGGCCCGCCGGCCGCCGTGCGCACCCGGAAGCCTTCCCGGGTCAGGTGGTAGGCCAGCAGCGCGGCGATGTCAGGCTCGTCCTCCACTACCAGGATGCGGGCCGGCGCCGCCTTGATTGCACCCGTCGTCATACGCGCTCCCTGCTACACCCGCTGCAGCCGGACGCTCCGCCACGCTCCGCGGCGCCCGAGCCAAAGCGCCGGCGGTCCAACGCGTGACCATGTCCGGTCGTTGTGGGCGCTGGCACGATGGTATAGGTTCCAACGCGAGCGCCGCATGCGTAGAATTCTTGGCATCTGTAATGAATATGGGCAGGGATATCCGGGACAAGCGCATCCGGCGGTGGCTACAGGCTGTCACCGTCCTCCTCGGAGCCGCACTGGTGGCGGTGGAGGTCGGCGCCCCGGATCCCACCCGCATTCTTGCAGATCTGGCCACACTCGCGCCAGGGCCGGATCTGCTATCGAGGCATTCTCTCGACGCGGCACCTGACGCGCCGGGCGTCGCCGCCTGGCCTGCCAGCGGCGCTCCCATCGTCGACCCGCCGCCGCTCAAACGCAAACCCCCCGGGCAGCACGGGGCCCACTCCGGACGCTCGCCAGGCTCCGCTCTCGGGCACTATCGGTCTCAGGCTGCCCGCAGCCGCATCCATGCGGTAGCCCTCGCCTGCCTGGCCTTCGCCGCAGATCACGCCGCCGCCCGCGCAGGACGCATCTCCGCCAGATCCACCGCCCCTCCGCCGCCGCTCCTCTGACCCCGGGCTTCAGGCCCTCCGCACACCGGGTCAGCCCCGCCACTCGCCCGTAGGTGGGGACGGGGCTTGGTACGTCCGGGCCTGACTTCGCCCGGCAGCACTGCTTCCCTGTTTCCACAGCCAACGCAACCGCAGCGCAGCAGGAGGCTCTGCGATGTACAACTTCGCCTTCGTCGCCCAGACGCAGGATCCCCTCTGGCGCAGTATCATTGCCCAAATCCCGCATGACCCCGCGGCCTTTTTTGTCTACGCACTGCTGGCCGTTTCTCTTTACTTGCTCTGGCGAGGCAGCAGGCACAGGAAGACCTGAGGTGGCAAACGGGGCGTTATGCGCCTGCGCTCCATTTGATTCTCCCTGTTCCGGATGCCGGTGCAGCAGCCGGCGAAGGCAGTCGCAAGAGCTGCGTCGCGACGGTACGGATTTGCGACCCCTTGACAGCGCGTCGGCTTCGACTATACTGGGGGGGAGTATGCGACCAGGGAGGGACCATGCCGGCTCTAACCAGACCCATGCCGCTGCCCATCGCGCCCACGCTGACGCAGGAGGCCGCGCGGCGCCTGGCCCGGATCGAGGGGCAGGTGCGGGGGCTGCGCCAGATGGTGGCGGAGGACCGCTACTGCGTGGACGTGCTGCAGCAGATCGCCGCGGTGCACGAAGCGCTGCGCGGCGTGGGCAAGCTGATGGTTCAGAGGTACCTGGAGAACTGCGCCACGGAGGGGATCCGCTCGAACGATGCGGCGGAGCGGCAGGAGACGTACGAGGAGCTGCTCAAGGTGATCTACCGGTTTGTGCGATAGTACGTGCCCGCAATGGCTGTGACGAGTGCATCAGATGATCTCACGCGGAGCCGCGGAGAGCGGGGAGAACGCCGACGGCGATGAACGCTCCGCGTTCTCCGTGTCTCCGCGTGACCTGATGAAGGATGACGCAACACTCGAGTCGTCAGAATAACGATGTCGCAGTAATAGTGCACCCGTGCGCAATTACGACGGCGTAGCGGTTCACGGGCGAGCGCGCCGAGGACGCGGCGGCCGAACGGTGTTGGGGCATTCGCTGCCACTCGGCGCCCTCCGTGCAGTCGGCGGTGATTACGTCAGTTTCTGTGAAGCGATGCTTGGTGATGGGCACTACAGTGAGCGGTCATGCGCTTGACTGATTGGACGTTCGCGACCGTGCTGCTGGCCGCGGGCGCAGTGGCGGCGGCGGCGCACTGGGGTGCGGAGGGGGTGCGGGTGGGGGCTGACGCGGCCTCGGCCGGGGCGCTGACCATCTCGGTGCCGGGCATTCCCGGTCCGTATTGCGCGTATGGCATCGAGAAGCGGGTGCTGGAGCTTCCCTCCGTGGCGCGCGTGGAGCTGGATTGGGAGCGGGAAGAGATCCGGGTGGTGGGGCAGGAGGGTCGCGTTCTGACTGCGGCCGCGCTGCGCGCGGCGGTGGAGGCGTCCGAGTATCCCTACGACTACGCGATCCTCCCGTGAAAAAGCTCATAGCCGGCTCGACGGCACTGCTGGTCCTGCTCGCCGCAGCGGCGCTGCTCCTCTTTCGCGGGGCGTCTCCCGGCCAGAGTTGCCGCGCGGCTGCCTCCTGGGGCGCAGAGAGCGGGTTGAAGCTCGAGCACCCCATGGCCATCGGCTGGGGAGCGGGTTTGCTCTATGTCGCGGACGCGGAGCACGGCTCGATCAAAGTAGTCGACGGGGAGGGCTCCCTGATCGACGAATGGCCCGGCTTCTCGCGCCCGGTAGCCGTGGCGCCTGCGGGCGGCGCGGTGTACGTGGCCGACTTCCTGGCCGACCAGGTCGTACACCTGGATGCGGACGGCAAGGAGATTCGCCGCTGGGGGCGGCAGGGGCGGGGCGCGGCCGAATTCGACGC
>JACQVE010000085.1 GCA_016209965.1 Gemmatimonadota bacterium
CGCTGGAAATCGGTCGCATCCCCGCGGTCCGTGCTGAAGGCGATGGTCTGGCCATCGGGAGACCAGGCGGGCAGCAGGTCCGCGTAGCGATCGTTGGTGAGGCGGCGGACGGCGCCCTCGAGATCCGTCACGAACAGGTCGCTGATCCCACCATCCAGACCTGTGAAAGCCAGGTGCCGCCCATCGGGAGACCAGGTGGGATTCTCGATCCCGTTCAGGTCGAACTTCAGCCGCTTCAAGACGCGGCGCTTGGCCACGTCGAGAACATAGATGGCATCCTGGCCGCCGGTCTTGGCGCTGAACGCCAGGTATTTGCCATCCGGTGAAAACGCGGCCGAGGAGTTGAGGAAGCGCAGCGACTCGAAATCCGGTTCACCGCCCGACTCGACCAGCTTGTGCTTGACCTTGCCCGTACGCGCATCCGCCAGCCAGAGGTCGAAGAAAAAGCCGTCTCGCTGGGAAAAGAACGCCATCAGGCTGCCGTCCGGCGAGATGGCGGGTGCGAGGAACCAGGGATCTTCGACGCGGGCGTGGTGGGTGAGCCGTTCCCCGAAGCTCTCCGGCCGCTGGTACTCCGTGACCTGAACGAGGTAGGTCTTGCGTACCGCGGCCGTCCACTCCTGGTTCAGCTCCTCGAGGCTGATGCCCAGCGTGGACTGGAACGCGCGCTCGAGGCCGACCCGCGGCGCCTTCTGCAGCAAGATCCCGATCACCTCGTCGCCCCACTTCGAGCCGACATAAGCCCACAAGGCCTGGCCAAAGCGATAGGAGAGGTAGTCGTCCCGGCGGGTCATCTCGGCAATGCTGCGCAGGTAGCCGGACAGTGCGGCGTCCCGCAGCCAGGCAGCCGTGTGGGGGTCGATGCGGCCAATCGAGAGGTACTCGGCCATCCCCTCCATGAACCAGAGGGGTGGGCGCGCCGCGAACGGCGTGGCCTCGGCCAGCACGGCACGGCGGTACAGCACGTCGAACTGGAAGGCGTGCACCAGCTCGTGGGTCAGCACGTGCTCGAACTCCGCGTACGAGCCCGTGAAGGGCAAGATCACGCGGTTCTTCAACGGCTCCGTTACACCGCCCGTGCCCTCCTCAATGGCCCCCGGAATCGCGTTCGTCTGCTGAAACTCCGAGTGCGACGCGTACAGGATGATGGGCTTGCGCTCCCGGAACTCGTGCTGCAGCAGCCGCGACAGCCGCGCATACGCCCGCTCAACCATGCGCGCCGCGTCCAGCGCCGCCTCCCGCTCCTGCTCGTAGAAGTAGACGTCGAAGTGCTCCGTCTTGATCACCTTGAAGTCAAAGGAGCGGTACTGCACCTTGTTGCGGCCGAAGTGTTGACCGCTCGCCGGCTCGCCGGCCGTGAACAGCAGGGCGGCCAGGACCAGGGCGGAGGTCAGGAGGCGCTGACTCATGGGGTCCTCCGGTTAAGCTTCGAGGGCAGGCGTGCCTGAGCGCTCGGCCCTGCAGCTCTCTGACACCTCATAGCGCCCTCCCGTTAGGCCTCGAGGGCGTGGCTGGGGGCATCGCCCCAGAGGCGCTCGAGCTGGTAGAAATCCCGCGCCGCGGGATGGAACACGTGCACGACGAAGTCAATATAGTCGATCAGGACCCAGCGGCCGCCGCGCAGACCCTCGACGTGACCGGGCCGGACGCCTGCCTGCTTCAGTTCGTCAATAATGTGCTCCGCGATGGACCGCACGTGCAGGTCCGAGGTGCCGCTGACCAGGAGGAAGTAGTCCGTCGCGCTGGAGAACCGGCGCAGGTCCAGGACCAGAAGCTCCCGCCCCTTCCGGTCGAGAGCCAGTTCGGCCGCCCTGGCCAGTTCCGCGGGCATGGCGAGCCACGACCCTGCCCTTGCCCAACTCGGCGCTGCCGCCTCATGGAAACCACCCCTCATCTCGCCGCCTAGTAATCCGGCCCAACCGCGAAAGTTCCCGGCTGCCGCCCAGTACAGGCGGTCAGGTCCCCTGCGCACGGACCGGCAACACGTGCATCATCCAGGCCAGCCGGCGCGGAAGCGATGTGGTTCGGATAGGGGTTAGGTGCTGCGCGCGCACACCCGCCCCGGCGGGCGGCGCCAGCGGCGCCTATTCGGCCTTGATCACCCAGACTTTGATTTCCGGGCGTACGTCGGTGTGCAGCCGCACGGGAACCGCGTAGACGCCCAGCGACTTGATCGGCTCTTCCAGCTCAACCTGGCGGCGGTCCACCTCGAAGTCCAGCTCCTGCTCGTTCAGGCGGTCCGCGATGTCCGGCGCCGTAATCGAGCCGAACAGCTTCGCCTCCTCGCCCGCGCGCGCGTGGAAGGTCAACGAAATGCCCTCCAACTGCGAGGCCCGCCGCCGCGCTTCGAGATAGTCGCGCCGCGCCCGCTGCTCCCCACGACGCCGCTCCTCTTCCAGCGCCCGTATGTTCGCCGCGGTAGCCTCGGCAGCCAGCCCGCCAGGCAGCAGGTAGTTGCGCGCGTAGCCTGGCCGCACACTCACCATGTCGCCCGCCTCGCCCAGCTTGGGCACGGGCCGCCGCAGGATGACCTTCACTGTTCTCATCCCTTACTCCTTCAAGATCCGGGGCGCGGCGCCGACCGCCCGCGCGCCCGCAGGTCCAGCCAGGTGTCACTGAGTCCCAGCACCAGCGCGGCCGCCATGAACAGCGGATAGAGCAGGAGCGCGGCCACGCCGCCGAGCAGCGCCGCAGCCGGTCCGGGTGCGCCGAGCAGCGCCAGCATGACCGCGCCGCCGCGCAGCGCGTACAGCGCCCCCATGAAGGTCAGCAGGTTCGTCCCCGTTCGGCTCGCCACGCCTCCAACCGGCAGCAGCACCAGCAGTATCCCGGCAATGAGTAGCCAGACCAGCTCGTCGCGGAAGCGGAACTCGCGCAGTGGCCGCAGCGGCTGCGGCTCTTTGGCCGTCAGCCGTCGATACATCCACCAGGCGACCCCCAACGCCGCCAGGGAGCCCAGCGCCAGCAATGCGGGGTAGAGCGCCGCCTGCAGCTCTGCCGCCTGGTACACGGCCGAGGAGAACCGGCCGGATACACCCTCGATTCCGGCCGCACTGCCCCACGAGGCCACCACTTCGGCCGCAGCGCCGCGCAGTCGCCGGGCCACGCTCCAGTCCAGCTCCCGCCAGCCGCGGCGGTCCAGCAGTGCCAACCCCACGGCGGTCGCGCCCGCCCCCGCCAGCGCCGAGAGCGCCCGGGAGAAGAACACGCCCGCCGGCCAGAGCGCTACGATCAGCAGGAACCAGCCGCCCAGCATGAGCACCCACCCCCGCTCGGCGTACCAGAGCGGCCCCGCCGGCCGGCCGAAGAACAGTGCCGCCGCCAGCGCCAACACCAGCGCGGCCTGCACGGGGCGGCGCGGCGGCAGCCCTACCAGCAACAGGCAGAGCGGCACGAAGACGAGCAGCGCCGCGTTCACGATGGAGAGAGACGCCGTCACCAGCGAAAGCACCAGAACGGTGCCCCACCCGCGCCAGCCGCGCTCCGCCACCCGACGCTACCCCTCGTACCCGCGGACAAAGGGCAGGAGCGCCAGGTAGCGCGCCCGCTTGATGCCCGTCCCGACCTGCCGCTGATGCCGCGCGCACATCCCGGTCATCCGCCGGGGCAGGATCTTGCCCTGATCCGTGATGAAGCGCGACAGCGTCTTCTCATCCTTGTAGTTCAGAAACCGGATGCCCGCCTCACACAGCGGACAGGCTTTCTGCCCCCGTCGCACCTTACTCCTCCTCTTCCTCTTCCTCGTCCGCTGCTTCCTCCTCCGCCCGCCGCGGCTCGCGTGTCGCCAGGGACATGGGCGCCGTCGGCTCGCCTTCGTGCAGCACGATCAGGTAACGCAAGAGATCCTCATCCAGCTTCAGCGCCCGCTCGAACTCCGGCAACGCCGCAGCTTCCGCCCGGAACTGCGCGACCGCATAATAGCCGTTGGTCCGCTTCTGGATGGGATACGCCAGCTGCCGCTTCCCCCAATGGTCCACCGCCAGGATCTCGCCCGAACCGTCACCCGCCACCAGCGCGTGGTACCGATCCAGCTTCTCCTGGATGCGTGGCTCCTGCAGCGCCGAATTGAAGATGTAGACGACCTCGTAATCCGCCATGCTGGCCTCCTCCGGTCTGTTCGGCCCCGCCCGCGGCGGAGCAGGAGCTAAAAAACTTAAGCTAGCCGCGGCCCCCCAACCCTGTCCAGCCCGTCGGACCTGGTTTCAAAGTTTCATGCTGGCCGATCTGGCCATGGCTCTTGACGGTAATGGACCCCATTTCGGTGGATATCGTACCCTGCAGCGGTCCGCCAGGCCGTGGCGTACTTCGTGAATGGGGCGGCGACATGCGTCGTCGGGCCAACATGAAAGATCGAAAGCTGGTCCGACACCCGTCCGGCGCTTGACAGCAAGGCCGATCTCAAGTCGCTGAGCCAGCTCGAGGAGGCCTACTTTGCCCGCTACACCACCTACACGAAGAATCTGGCTGCGCTGGGCCAGCCGGCTGCTCACGGCCTAGCCCGACTACCACCCTACACGTTGAAGCGGAACAGGATGACGTCCCCGTCCTGGACGACGTAGTCCTTCCCCTCGCCGCGAATGAGGCCGCGCTCCCGCGCCGCCTTGATGGAGCCGGTGGCAAGGAAGTCGTCCCACGCCAGGGTCTCGGCGCGGATGAAGCCGCGCTCGAAATCGGAGTGGACCTCGCCCGCCGCCTGGGGCGCGCGGGTCCCGCGCCGCACCGTCCAGGCGCGCACCTCTTTCTCGCCCGTGGTGAAGAAGCTGATCAGGTCGAGGAGGTGGTAGCCGGCGCGGATGAGGCGGAACAGCCCCGGTTGTTCGAGTCCCAGCTCACGCAGGAAAGCGCCCCGCTCTTCGGGCGCCAGTTCGATCAGCTCCGCCTCGATGCGAGCGGAGAGGGGGAGCAGCTCGGCCGGCTCGGCATCGGCCAGAAGCGCGGCGCGCAGGGCGGCCGCCCACCGGTTCTCCCCGTCTGGCAGATCGCTTTCCGCAACATTGGCCACGTACAGCTCGCGTTTGCTGGTGAGGAGCTGGTACCCGCGCAGCCAGCGCGCCTCTTCCTCGCCCTCTGCCCGCACCAGCCGGGCGGGCCGCCCCTCCGCCAGTAGCGCTGCCAGCCGCTGCAGCAGCTCGAGCTCCACTTGCGCCTTGCGGTCTCCGCTGCGCGCCACCTTCTCGAGCCGCTCGAGCCGCCGCTCGACGGACTGCAGGTCGGCGAGCGCCAGCTCGATATTCACGATGTCCCGGTCGCGCACCGGGTCCACGCTTCCCAGCATGTGGGCCAGGTCCGGGTCGTCGAAGCAGCGCACCACGTGGACGATGGCGTCCACCTCGCGGATGTTGGCCAGGAACTGGTTGCCTAATCCCTCCCCCTGCGCCGCGCCCTTCACCAGCCCCGCAACGTCCACGAACGTCACGACCGTGGGCACCTTGGTGCGCGGCCGCACGCTCTCGAACAGACGGTCCAGGCGCGCGTCCGGCAGCTCGACCACGCCCACGTTGGGATCGACCGTGCAGAACGGGTAGCTCTCGGCGGGCGCGCGGGCGCCCGTCAAGGCGTTGAATAGCGTTGACTTGCCTACGTTGGGCAGCCCGACGATGCCCAGCCTGAGGTTGGGCACGTCAGCGCCTCGCTCCGGCAGAGGCCTGTTGCACGGCGCGGATGACCGCGGGATAGGCGTGGTAGACCTGGCGGGCGGAGGCCAGCTCGAGGCGCTCCCGATTGGTGTGGGCGAAGCGCTCCTCGCCCGGCGCGTAGCCGACCGTGGGGATACCGTGCTGGCCGCAGGTGTGGCCGCCGTCCGTGGCAAAACGCCAGGGACGGATGGCGGGGCGGCGGCCCGTGGCCTGCTGCACGGCGGCCGCGGCCGCGGCTGCAACCGGGTGCTCGGCGGCCAGCAGGTAGCCGGGCGTGAAGAGCTGGCGATCCTGTGCTGGGCCGGCCCAACTGGTCTGGTGTTCGACGCCAAAGCGGACTGCCAGCCCGTACCCCTCAGCGAGGGGCACGCGCGGCCGCAGGAATTCGAGCAGCCGGGAGACGACGTCGTCTGCCGTCCATCCCGGCAGCACCCGCCAGTCCACGATGACGCGGGCTCGATCGGGGATCACGTTCGGGCTGCGAGGCAGGGTTTCCAGCGCAGTGGGCGCGAGCGTGGAGGCTCCGAGCACCGGGTCCGCCGGGAGCTGAGCAGCGAACTCCCGGAACGCGAAGAGCACTGCCGGCAGCAGGTCGAGC
>JACQVE010000086.1 GCA_016209965.1 Gemmatimonadota bacterium
ACGATCAACTGCTCGAGCGTGCCCCGCTCCCGTTCCCGGACAATGGCCACGGCGGTGATCATCATCATGGTCAGGCTGAGCAGCACACCAATGATGCCGGGCACGATGTAGACGGCGGTGCGGAGCCCCGGGTTGAAGAGCGGCCGGACGCGCACGTCGAGGGCGGGCATGGCGCCCGCCAGCCTTGCAGTGCGGCTGGGCGGCGCGGCGGCGCCCGGCGGAGTCGAGGCGCCGACGGCCGAGGCGAGCGCCTTGAGCGAGCGCTCCTGGCCGACCGCGACGGCGGCGGCGATTGCGGACTGTGAGGCGAGCGGGTCGGCCGCGTCGATCAGCACCTGCACGGGCGCCGGCTCGCGGCGCTTGAGCCGGCGGCTGAAGTCGGGGGGGATGACGAGCCCGGCGCGGACCACGCCGGCGCCGATCCACTGCTCGAGCTGCACGCGGCTGGCGGCGTGGCGCACAACATCGAAGTTGTCCGTGGCCTGGAACGCCTGTACCAGGGCGCGGCTGTCGCTGGTGTTGGCCTGGTCGAACACACCGGTGGGCAGGTTGCGGACTTCCGTCTGGATGGCGTAGCCAAAGAGCAGGAGCTGCAGCACGGGGATGCCGAAGAGCACGCCGATGGTCATGGGGTCGCGCCGGAGCTGCGCGAACTCCTTCCAGACAATGGCATGGAGACGTGCCGGCTGGATCATCAGTCGGTACCGACCTGCAGGCTGACGAACACGTCCTCGAGGCTGGCGGCGCCGGCGTGCTGTGCCACCACCTGGTCGGGTGCGCCGAGAGCCGTGAGCTGGCCGCGGGAGAGGAAGGCGACGCGGTTGAACCGCTCGGCCTCGTCCATGTAGTGGGTGGTCACGAGCACGGTCGTCCCGCCGGCGGCCAGGCCGTCAATGATGCGCCAGAAGCGGCGGCGCGAGGCCGGGTCGACGCCCGCCGTCGGCTCGTCCAGCAACAGCAGTTCCGGCTCGTGGACCACGGCGCAGCCCAGCGCGAGCCGCTGCTTCCAGCCGCCGGAGAGCGTGGCGGCGAACTGGCGGGTGCGGCCGCCCAGCCCTGCCATCTCGAGCATGGCGCTGACCCGCTGGGCGCGCCGCGTGCCGCCCAGCCCGTAGACCTGGGCGTAGAAGCGGAGGTTCTCCTCGACAGTGAGGTCGTCGTAGAGGCCGAACTTCTGGGACATGTAGCCGACGCGCGCCTTCACCGCGTCCGGCCGCTGCCGTACGTCCTGCCCCAGCACGACGGCCGTGCCGGCGGTGGGCGCGAGGAGGCCGCACAGCATGCGCAGCAGCGTGGTCTTACCCGAGCCGTTCGGCCCGAGCACGCCGAACAGCTCGCCCCGCTCGATCTCGAGCGAGACCTCGCTCACCGCGACCAGGCTGCCGAACGCCTTGGTCAGCCGGTCCGCGGCAATCGCGGGTGCGGCGGAAGCGCCACCGGGGATCACTGCTGGCGCGCGTTGTCGCGCGCGCTGCCCAGGGCGGGAGCCGCGGCGTCGCCGGCGGCGATACGCGCTTCTGCCGGCATGCCCGGCTTGAGCACGCCCGCCGGATCCGCCAGGAGCAGCTTGACGCCAAAGACGAGGTGGGCGCGCTCTTCCTCGGTGAGTGCGACGCGGGGCGTGAACTCGGCACGGGGTGCGATCTCGACCACGCGGGCGGCGAACACGCGGTCGGGCAGGGCATCGGCCCGGATCTCCGCCGGCTGGCCGGTGCGCAGCCGCGCCAGGTCGCGCTGATCCACGTAGATCCGCATCCAGAGGCTGTCCGGGTCGATCAGCGTCACCACGGGCGCGCCCGCCCCCACGACCTCGCCCGCCTCGAAATTGCGCAGCAGCACCTGCCCGCTGCGCGGGCTGAGCAGCAGCAGCTCGGCGGCGGCGGCGCGCGCCTGGGCCTGGGCCGCTTCTGCGGCCGCCAGCTCGGCGCGCGCCGCCGCCAGTTGCTCGGGCCGCGTGCCCGCCTCGAGCCGGACAAGCGTCTGCCGCGCCATGTCGCGGCGGCTCCGCGCCAGATCGAGCGCCGTCGCCGCGCGGTCCCATTCCTGGGGCGGCGCGAGCTGCCCGGCGACCAGCTCCTCGATCCGCTTCAGCTCGCGGGCCGCCTGCGCCAGCTCGGATTCCGCCCCCCGCAGCGCGGCGCGTGCCGCAGCGATCTCCTCGAGGCGCGGGCCGGCCTCGAGCTCGAGCAGCCGGGCGCGCGCCAGCTCGACGCGCGCCCGCGCCGCCGCCAGCTCGCCGGGCAGTTCCGTGCGGGCCAGTAGCGCGAGTGTGTCGCCTGGCGCAACGACGTCGCCTTGCTGGACCCGTAATTCGACAACCCGCCCGCCGACCTGCGGGCCGACGTCCACCTCGAGGGCCTCGACCGTGCCCGTGGCGACCACGAGGTCAGGCGGGGCACGGTCGCAGGCGGCGAGGCCGAGGCAGGCGGCCACGCCGGCCAGGAGCGACGTCGCTCGTTGCCGCCGGCGGCTCATGGGCCGGATTCCAGTTGGCCGAGGCGGTCGCGGATCTGCGAGATCTCGACCCGCGCACCGATCTGCTGCGCCAGTTCCAGACCCTGCCGCAGGCAGCGCAACGCCGTGGGGCGGTCCTCGCGGCGGATGTGGATCTCGCCCAGCAGCCGCAGGCACTCGACGCGGCGCCAGCCGTTGGACACGGAGGTGAAATGGCCCAGCGCGGCGCTGGCAATGTCGGCCGCGCTGTCGAGCTGCTCGGTGCCGGCCAGAGCCTTGGCCAGGTTGAGATTGGCCAGTGCCAGCAGGTCCAGGTCTTCCGCGCGCTTGGCCGCGGCCACGGCGTCCTGGGCAATGTCGCGCCCCAGCCGGTATTTGCCGCGGTCCACGGCGGCGGCCGCATAGTTATTGAGGGCAATGGCTTCGCCGCGCGTGTAGCCGGCGCGCTGAAAGCAGTGGTAGGAATCCAGGAAGTACCGGTCGGCGCCAGCAAACTCGGAACGAATGGCCGCGATCGCGCCCAGGTTCTGAAGCGCAATGCCGCGGATGCGATCGTCCGCGGTCAGGCCCAAGATGCGCTCGAACAGGGGGATGGCCGCCGGGAAGTCGCCGCGGCTCTGGTGGATGTAGCGGATCCCCTGCTCGATCAGCTCCTCGGCCTCGGGCACGCCGCTTGCCCGGGTAGCGGGCTCCAGGTCAGGCAACGAATCATCCATCGTCATGAACTTAGGCAGGCGCCATGGAACGTTCAACGTGCCAGCGCGTGGCAGCCGTTGCGCTCGCGCTGGCTGCGCTGATCCCGGCCTGCGACGCGCCCACCGCGCCTGAGCCGCCGGGTCTCGCGCCCCGTTACGACAATTCCGGGGCCACGCTCCTCGAGTGCCCGACAACGGAGCCCCGATCGGTAGATGCCACCATCAACGGGTTGGGTGGCACTTTCTCGCTCGATGGGCACAGCATCACCCTGCCCGCCGGCGCGGTGCCCAGCCCCACACTCTTCCGACTGATCGTGCCCGCCTCGAGCTACATGGAAGTCGAGATCACGGCGGTGGGACTGGACAGCTTCATCTTCCAGGCTCCCGTCTCGATCCGGCTCAGCTACGCGCGCTGCACCCAGGACCTGAGCAGTGCCGCGCTGACTGCCTGGCACATCGACACGCAGTCCAAGGCGCTGCTGGAGAACATGAGCGGGGCGGACGACAAGGCCAGCCGCACCATGACGTTCTCCACCGGGCATCTGTCCAGCTATGCGGTAGCAAACTGATCGTCGAATTCGGTTTTGCGGCCGGGCGGCCCGGGGCCGGTGCTCCCCTCGCGCTTAGACGCCCGGCACGTTAGCGCCCCAGACGACCTTGTGGAGCTGGATCTGGTAGCGAACGGGTAGGCGATCCTCGAGCACCCACTCGGCGAGCTGTTGGAACGGCATCTCGTCCCAGACGGGTGAGAACAGGAGCGCACGGACCCGGCCGATCTTCACTCGCTCGGCCAGCCCGCGCTGCCACACGACGTCACGAGCCCACTCGTAGTCGCGCCGATCCCGGATCACGAACTTGACCTCGTCGCGCTCGGTCAGGTGCTCCAGGTTGGACCACAGGTTACGCGCCTCCTCGCCCGAGCCGGGGCACTTGAGATCCATGATCTTGTGGGCCCGTGCGTCGAGCGGCGCCACGTCCACCGCGCCTGACGTCTCGACCAGCAGAGTGAAGCCGCGATCCAGCAGCTTCTCGACCAGCCGGAAGGCGTTCCGGTGGACCAACGGCTCGCCGCCCGTGACCTCGACCAGCGGCGTGCCGATCTCCTCGACCTTGCTGATGATCTCTTCCAGGTGGACCTTCTCGCCGCCGTAGAAGGCGTAGGCCGTGTCGCACCAGACGCAGCGCAGCGGACACCCGGTGAGCCGGACGAAGGTACACGGCAGGCCGGCCCAGGTGCTCTCGCCCTGGATCGAGTGGAAGATCTCGGTCACGCGCAGGAAGTCGGGCACCCTGCCCCTCACCAATTCTGCAGGTCGGAATCCATGCCCGAGGTACCCCGCACGGGCTGGGCCGTGCCTGTCTCCATCGTCCTCCCCCCGCTCCGGAGGAGAGAAGCAGAGACGCAGGGACGCAGGGACGCAGTTGAGGTAGGGAGGCAGAGGTGCGGCCCACGCCCCTACCGGATCCATGCGTCTCTGCGTCTCTAAGTGGTCGAGTTCGCAAGTACGGCCGAATGCGGGCGTATTTGCGGATTCGACCACTAAGTCCCTGGCGCCAGAGTGGTGCGGTGGCGGCGTGGCTAGTGGCGTGCGTTGCCGCGGGGCAGCAGGACGCGGAGAGGGGATTCCCGGACCACGGCGTTCACGACGAAGAACAGGTTGGCCGGGCGCTCGGCCATGCGGCGCATGAAGTACGGGTACCAGGCCTCGCCGAAAGGCACGTAGATGCGGACGTTGTGGCCCTCGCGTACTAGCCGCTCCTGCAGGTCCCGGCGCACGCCGTAGAGCATCTGGAACTCGAAGGCCGAGCTCGGGATCTGCCGCTGCCGGGCGAACTGCTGCGTGGCGCGGATCATCTTCTCGTCGTGCGTGGCGATCCCGGGGTAGCGGCCGTCCGCGAGCAGCAGCTTCATGAGCCGCACGAAGTTGGCGTCCACCTGCGCCTTCTCGGGGAAGGCTACGCTCTCCGGCTCGTTGTATGCCCCCTTGCACAGCCGCACACGCGCTCCCAGCCCGTTCAAGGAATGGACGTCGCGCTCACTGCGGTAGAGGTAGGATTGGATGACGGCGCCCACGTTGTGGTAGCCGTCGTCCCAGACGCGGCGGAAGAAATCGAGCGTGCGCTGGGTGTAGGCGCCGGACTCCATGTCGAAGCGGATAAAGATGCCCAGCTCGGCAGCGCGGTCCAGCACGCGTCCCACGTTCTGGCGCAGGAACTCTTCGCCCACATCCTGGCCCATCTGGGTGAGCTTGAGGGAGACGTTGCCGTCCAGGCCCGCGCCGGCAATGCGCGCGAGCACCGCTCGGTAGACTCCGGCTGCGGCCCGGGCTTCCTCGGGGCTGCGCACTGATTCTCCCAGGTAGTCGACGGAGAAGCTGAAGCCGTTGCGGTTGAGGTCAGCGGCGGCGCGGACGACGTCGTCCACGGTCGTGCCGGCCACGAAGCGC
>JACQVE010000087.1 GCA_016209965.1 Gemmatimonadota bacterium
CGGTCCAGCAGCGACCCTTCGACCGCCACCGCGCGCCCCTGCTCGACCACGACGCGCTCGATGCGCGCGTCACTGTAGATCCGTCCGCCCGCCCGCGAGACTCGCGGAATCGTGGTGATGAGCTGCGAGCTCTTGCGGTTGTATGCGCAGCCGAACTGCGTCCAGCCGCAGCCAATGCAGTCGACGCGCGCGGTGGGCACCGCGCCACCCTCGATCCCCAGCGCCTCACACCCCTGGCGGACCAGGCGGTTGTTCTCGTTGAACAGCCGCTCCTCCGCGATGTGGATGCCTAGCTCCTGCTCGATGGCGGCCCAGTGGGGATCGAGCTCCGCCGGCGTCATCCAGTCCACGCCCCGCGCCGTCCGCCACTGCTCGAGCCGGTCGGCGGGCGTGCGGAACGAGTCCCCCCAGTAGTGCACCGTGCACCCGCCCACTGCTTCCGCGTACGTCAGGAACACGGCGTTGTCTACGGTGGCGTCGAAGCCGCGCCGGCCGTTGAAGTCGGCCATGGCCTGCTCCTCGCGCTGCGAGAAGTCCTCGGCCCGGAAGAAGCCGCCCTTCTCCAGCATCACCACGTCCCAGCCGCGCTCCGCCAGATAGGCCGCCAGCGTGCCGCCGCCGGCACCCGTGCCGATCACGACCGCATCGCTCCGGTCGCGCACGTCGCCCCGGTGGTGCGTGCCCTGGATGATCATGCCGTCTCGCCGAAATCC
Organism: Gemmatimonadota bacterium; assembly: GCA_016209965.1. Classification (NCBI taxonomy): domain Bacteria; kingdom Pseudomonadati; phylum Gemmatimonadota; species Gemmatimonadota bacterium. The sequence goes on from JACQVE010000087.1 coordinate 714, forward strand.
ACGGGATACGCGGGGACCCTGATGCGACCCGGCCAGGGGCCCGGGAAACCGGTGAGCGCCCGGGTCGCATCCTCACTGTAGGCCGTGAAATAGACGAAAGCCTTGACCGCACCGAACGCCGCACGCCGCAGGTTGAAGCGGCTGCCGCCCCACCCTTCCAGGTAGCGCAGCCGCGCCGGTGGCTCGAGCGCCGTGAAGCGGCTCAGCCGCCCGCCCAGCCAGGTGAAGTGCTCGAGCAGCCGCAGCACCAGCTTCATGTCGTGGCGCACGGGATCGCCCACCAGCGCCAGCTCCCGGTCGATGCGCGCCACGACGCGCGCCGGGGGCACGGGCACTTCCAGCAGCATTGCCTCCGCCGCCGCCCGCGCGACCGCGTACTCCTTGGGGGACAGGCTCTGGAGCTGCACGCCATCGGCCTCTGCTTGCGGGTAGTCGGGGGCGCAGCCGGCGGGGAGCAGCGAGGCCAGCGCAGCCGCGGCCGTGCGGCCCGCCGCCGTGCGCAGGAAGCCCCGGCGGTCCATGCCTGGAGGCAGGAGCAGGGTGTGGGCGGTAGTGGCGGTCAGTTCGTCCATCCCTTTACCGGAGCAAGCGGCGGTTTCCCAGAGTGTGGGCGGCCGCAAGAAAAAAAGTTAGGTCGGGCAGACAGCGCGCACAAGCGGCCGGCACAGAACTCCTTGCACTCCCGGCCGGCTGGAGGTACACTTTTGCGCGGTGGGCTTCTTTCCGCCCCACGAAGTGCAGTACCGCTGTCGCGGGAACATGCTGGTCGCGGGGCCGCTTCTCACACTTTCTTTTCGGATCCCCGTCGCCTGATTCAGCGCCGCCGCCCGCAGGGGGGCGCGGCCTGGGATTTTCTTGCACGCCGGAGAGGGAGACGCGACTTGCTCGCGATCCGCTTCCATTACCGCCCGGTTCGCTACCTCTGGACCCGTTGGGCCGCCCAGCGCCGCCCCGCCCTCGCGCTCGGCTCGCTGGGGTGCATCGCGCTGGATCGGGTCGAGCCGCCGCCCCTGCCCGCACCCGACTGGGTCCGTGTCGAGACAGCGCTGAGCGGCATTTGCGGCAGTGACCTCTCCGCCGTAACGGCCCATGACTCCTTCACCCTCGAGCCGTTCGGCGCCTACCCCTTCACCTTCGGCCACGAGAACATCGGGCGCATTGTCGAGACGGGACCGGAGGCCCGGGGCTGGAGCACGGGCGACCGCGTCATTGTGAATCCCATGCTGGGCTGCACGCAGCGCGGGCTCGAGCCCCCCTGTCCCGCCTGCGCCCGCGGCGAATACGGACTCTGCCGCCACACCACCCAGGGCACGGTTGGGAGCGGGCCTATGATCGGATACTGCCCGGCCGCCGGCGGCGGCTGGTCCCGCTACTTCGTGGCCCACGTCAGCCAGCTCCACGCCGCCCAGGGACTGCCTGACGAGGTCGGCGTCCTGGCCGACCCCTTCGCCTCCGCGCTGCGCCCCGTCTTGCTGCACCCGCCCCGGGAGGACGACGTCGTGCTCGTCATCGGCGCCGGCACTATCGGCGCCCTCGCCGTCAAAGCCCTGCGCCTCACCGGCTGGGACGGTCCTGTGGCCGTGCTCGGCCGCTACCCGTTCCAGCAGGGGCTCGCCCAGCGCGCCGGTGCCAGCCCGGTATTCCGCGGGCGCGAAGAAGCGTACCAGTGGGCCGCCTCCCTGCCGGACGCGCGCAGCTACCACCCCACGCTCGCCCCCCGCTTCATCGAGGGCGGCCCGTCCCTGATCTATGACACAGTGGGCAGCCGCGCCTCCGCCAATGACGCCCTGGCCCTGGCCCGCGAGGGCGGACGTATCGTGCTGGTCGGCGCCGCCGCCCGCCTCTCCGCCGACTGGACCCGGCTCTGGTACCGGCAACTGACGCTGGCCGGCGTATTCGCCTACGGCTTCGTCCCCTACGCCGGCGCACGGCGCGACATCTACGACGTCGCCCTGGAACTGCTCCGCCGGAATGGCATCGGCGAACTCGGGATGGTCACCCACATCTACGACCTGGAGGATTACCGTGCCGCACTCCGCGCCGCCCTCGACAAACACGGCCACCGCTCCGTCAAGGTCGCCTTCCGCCCGGGCCACTGAGCAGTTGGCCGCCTACACGCGCGACCCGTTTCACGGGTTTTTCGCGGAGGGCACGGTCGAACAGCTCATCGCCCCCGGTTCGCTGCTCGACACGGCCGCCGTGCGCCGCTGGTTCGAGATCTTTCATGCCGGGCTGCCGCAGGCGCTCTACACCTATCAGCTCCCGCTCAGCCAGGCCTCGGGGCCGGAGTCGCGCGCACTGGGCACGCCCATCATCATGTTCTCGTCTTACAGCTACCTGGGGCTGATCGGCCACCCGCGTATCGGCCGGGCAGTCAAGGAAACAGTGGATCGGTACGGCACGTCCACGGGTGGCGTACGCCTGCTCACCGGCACGCTCGAGCTGCACCTCGAGCTGGAGGAGGAGCTGGCCCGTTTTCTCGGCCAGGAGGCGGCCGCCATCTTTGGATCCGGCTACGACGCCAACCTGGCGGCGATTACCTCGCTCTTTGGCCCGGGCGATGTGGCGATCCTGGACCAGTATGCGCACCAGAGCATCCACGACGGTGTGCGCATGGCCGGCTGCGAAGTGCGCCGCTTCCGCCACAACGACATGGCTGACCTCGAGCGGCGCCTGCGCCAGGCCCGCCATCGCGGCGCGAACCGGGTCCTGGTGGCCGTGGACGCCGTGTTCAGCATGGATGGCGATCAGGCGCCGCTGGCGGAGATCATCGAGCTGAAGCGCCGCCACGGCGCGTTCCTGCTGGTGGACGAGGCCCACTCGATCGGCGCCATCGGCGCCACGGGGCGCGGCGTCTGCGAGGCGCAGGGCATCGACGCCGCAGACATTGACATTCTCACCGGCTCGCTCTCGAAGGCGATCCCCTCGTCGGGCGGATTCGTGGCCGGGTCGCGTGGCCTGAAAATCTTCATCCAGCACGGCTCGGCGCCCTACATGTTTTCCGCGGCCATGAGTCCGGCTAATGCCGCGGCAGTGCTGGAAGCGCTGCGCATCCTGCAGGAAGAGCCGGAGCATATGGAATACCTGCGCTGCAACACCTGCACGCTCAAGGATGGCCTGACCCGACTGGGCTTCGATACCGGCTCCTCTGCCACACCCATCGTGCCCCTGCTGCTGGGCGACGAGTGGCGCGCCTACCACTGGGCGCGCTGGCTGCTCGCTCGCGGCGTCTTCGTCTCTGCCGTGACCTTCCCGGCCGTCTCGCCCGGCCAGGCCCGCCTGCGCCTCTGTGCCACGGCCGCGCACCGCGCCCAGCACTTCGAGCGCCTGTTTGACGCACTCGGGGAATGCCAGCAGGAGGAGCGGCTGGTCTGACGGGCGGAGCGCTCAGGCCCGCGCCGGGGTACAATCGCAGGCGTCCGGTCTCGCCGCGGCACCGCCTCCCCCGTCTCTGCAGGGGGAGCGGGAGAGCGCCGCTGGCGCCCCTTTTGCCTGCGCGACATAGCCGTGAAGCACACCGCCAGCCTGCTCGCCGCCTCGCTGCTGCTGCCCACCGCCGCACTGGCCCAGCAGGGGTCCGACTTCAGCGCATTCCAGGACTCCATCTCCCGAATGGATGCGCCCGCGCTGCGGCGCAGCCTGGAGGCTTCCGCCATTGGGGCAGCCGACTCGCTGGCAGCGGCGCCGCTCATGCAGCGGGCGCTCATGGCACTGCGGCTGTACGAGCTTACCGGCGAGCGGCGGGACGCCGGCCAGGCCACGAGCGCCTTTGAAAGGGCCACGCGCCGCTTCCCCGAGCTGGCCTGGGCGCACTACGGCCTGGGCCTGGCGCTGGCCCGGGGACCGGAGCTGCGCCTGCCC
>JACQVE010000088.1 GCA_016209965.1 Gemmatimonadota bacterium
GCGGCCGGGTACCCCGGCGACCCTAAGGCGTTCCCCAGGTAGAAGCGGGTGGTGTATTCGGCCACCATGCGGTGGCTGTTGAACTCGGGACACAGCCGGGCAATGGATGCCTTCATGCGCGCGATCCAGCCGTGCGGCAGCCCCTGCTCGCGCCGGTAGAAGAGCGGCGCGATCTCGTGCTCGATCAGGTGGTAAAGCGCCTCCGCGTCGACCTCGTCCTGGTCAGCCGGCGCGGCATACTGCCGGCCATCGCCGATCGCCCAGCCGATGGTCAGCCGGCGGGCTTCATCCCCCTCGCTTGCGCCGGCCTCCGCCTCTGCATCTTCCCAGGCCTCCGCCCACCAGCCGTCGGGCACGCTTACGTTCAGCACGCCATTGGCCGCCGCCTTCATGCCGCTGGTGCCGCTCGCTTCATTAGGCCGGCGGGGCGTATTGAGCCAGACATCCGCGCCCTGCACCAGCCTGCGCGCGACAGCGGGGTCGTAATCCTCGAGGAACAGCAGGCGACGCCGGAACTCCGGCCGCCGGCTGAGGTCGACGATCTGCCGGATCAACTCCTTGCCCGCCTCGTCCCGCGGGTGCGCCTTGCCTGTGAAGATCACCTGGACCGGGCGCTCGGTGTGGTTCAGGATACCCGCCAGGCGCTCTGGATCGCGCAGCAGCAGCGTCGCACGCTTGTAGGTGGCGAAGCGCCGGCCGAAGCCAATGGTCAGGATACCGGGATCCAGCGCTTCCGCCGCCGCATCCAGCTCCGGCTGCGGCCTGCCCTGGCGCTCGAGTTGCGCGTACAGCCGGCCGCGCGCGAACTCGACCAGCTCGCGGCGCTGCGCCTCGTGTGCCCGCCACAGCTCGGCGTCCGGGACCCTCTCTACCTGACGCCATAGCTGGGAGCCGGCGGGTGCCTCCCGCCACTCGCCCGGCAGGTGGGCGTCATAGAGTCGCTGCAATGCGGGCGCGATCCAGGAGCCGAGGTGGATGCCGTTGGTGACGTGCCCGATGGGGATCTCCGCCGCGCGCATGCCGGGCCACAGCGGCCGCCACATCTCGCGACTCACCTCGCCGTGCAGCCGGCTCACGCCATTGCTGTGCCCGGCCAGCCGCAGCGCCAGCGCCGTCATGCAGAAGGCCTCCTCCGCGTTGCCTGAATCCGTGCGCCCCAACGCCAGGAGCTCCCGGGCGGAAAGCCCCAGCTCTGCGCGGTACTGCTCGAAGTAGCGCTCGATGCGCGCGGGCGGGAAGTAGTCGTGCCCCGCGGGCACGGGCGTGTGGGTGGTGAACACCAGGCTGGCCGCGGCGGCTTCGCGCGCCTGGGCAAAATCGAGCCGCTCCCGCTGCATGACGCGCCGCACCTGCTCGAGCGCCGCGAAGGCACAGTGCCCCTCGTTCAGGTGATAGACGTTGGGCTCGAGACCCAGCGTCTCCAGCACGCGGCAGCCGCCGATTCCCAGCAGGATCTCCTGCTGCAACCGCGTCTCCTCGTCGCCGCCGTAGAGGTGGGCGGTGATGGCGCGGTCCGCCGGATCATTGGCCGCTACGTCCGTGTCCAGCAGGTAGAGCGAGGTGCGGCCGACCTGCGCCTGCCAGACCTGCGCCTCGACCTGCCGCCCCGGGAAGGGGACGCGCACGGTGACCGCGCTGCCATCCGGCCGGCGTGCCGGTGTCAAGGGCAGCGCCCCCGGCTCGAGCCGCTCGACGCGCGCGTCCTGCCTGCCCGCCGCGTCTACCCGCTGGCGGAAGTAGCCATGGCGGTAAAACAGCCCGATCCCCACCAGCGGGAGGCCCAGGTCGCTGGCGGACTTCAGATGATCGCCCGCCAGGATGCCCAGCCCGCCGGCAAAGATGGGCAGGCACTCGGCCAGGCCGAACTCCGCCGAGAAGTAGGCGGCGAGCAGCGCGGCAGGGCCGCCCCCGTTCCCCGAGAGGCTCCCCACCAGCCGGGACGCCCGCTGCGCGTCGGGCGCGCCGCCGTTGAGGGACACGCGAGCGGCGGGGTTATCCCCCTTCGCCGCCGCGGCCGCCTCGACCTGGAGGCGCTGGTACCACGTCGACTCCGCCGCCAGGTAGCGCTCCAGCCCCACGGCCACCCGTTCCACCGCCGAATGGAACGACTCGTCCGCCTGCGCCGCCTCCAGCCGCGCCGGGTGCAGGAAGCCCAGCAGGAGCACCGGGTTGTGATCCGTCTGCTCCCACAGCTCCGGGTCCAGCCGGCGAAACAACTCGACGGCCTCCGGGTCCCAGGTCCAGCGCAGATTGTGGGCAATCGCCTGCAGGCGCTCGAGTAGCAACGGCTGCGGCGCAAGCACGCCGGAGCGAGCTGTGGCTTCCATCGCGCTGTCAGTTCTCCGCATCAAGCCTGACCGTGTGGTTCCGCGGGGCCGCGCTGCCCCGAGCCGCTACTTTGCTGGATGGGAATCTGGACGCGCAGGCAGCCGCAGCCCGCGACTGCTGCGTAGGGGCCGGGTCCGGCCCCGGGTACCGCCCCGGGCGCCCACCGGGCGCGTCCGAAGCCGACTAAAGATGTCGAATCGGCTGGCAGGCGCGCAACACCCCGCTGGAACACCCCTGTAACGTTGAAATAGAAGGGCCCTACCCTGAATGAAGTAGAAAAGCCCCCCTTCGGGATCTGTTCGCTACGTTGCGAGCGGACCCTAATCCCGGAGAGAGGACGTGTTGAGCTTGAGCCAGAGAGATCGAGATCGATTGGTGGTGCTGCACCAGATCCAGCAAGGACAACTCACGGTGAGCGAAGGGGCACGGTGCGTCGGAGCCGGTCGCGCGGAGGCGCGCCACGTCTTTTGCCGGACCCGATTCTAAGAATACCCCGGCCGGCGGCGGGACGATCCCGCGTCGAGCTTCTTGGGCCGATCGGGCGGCACCCTCTGAACCCCCCGCTTGTCGGTCCGCTTCCTGCGTCTTATCCTTAACGCCTGCGCTCGTGCAACCGGCGGGAACGTGTACGCTCGTTTGGGCGGGAGTAGCGCCGGGTGCACGGGCGCAGATGAAGCGCCCGGGCCGCCCGGGCGCGCTGTTTCTCGGGGCCTTCCTCTCATGCAGTCACGGATTCTGACGCTGTTCCGCGAGCATTTCGGCGCGCCCGGCGAGTCGCTGCGGCCGCTCCATCAGGACGGCTCGAACCGCCGCTACTTCCGCGTCACGGCGGCGGATGGCCGCACTGCCATCGGCGTAGTGGGCCCCAATCCCGACGAGAATCGCGCCTTTCTTTCCTACTCCCGTGCTTTCCGAAGCATTGGCCTGCCCGTCCCTGAGATCTACCGGGTGGACGAGGCAGCGGGCGTTTACCTCGAGGAGGACCTGGGCGATACTACGCTATTCGAGGCGCTCACCGCGGCGCGGGCCGAGGAGGCCGGTGGCTTGCCGGAATCGGTCCTGCCCGCATACCGCCGAGTGCTGGCGCTGCTGCCGCGCTTCCAGATCGAGGGCGGGCGCGCCGTGGACTACGGCGTCGCCTACCCCCACTCGGCTTTCGACCGGAAGTCGATCCTCTGGGACCTGAACTATTTCAAGTACCATTTCCTGCAGCTCGCGCACATCCCTTTCAACGAGTCGCGTCTCGAGGAGGACTTCCACCGCCTGGCCGATTACCTGCTGGGCGCGGACACCAGGCACTTCCTGTATCGGGATTTCCAATCGCGGAACATCATGCTGCGGGACGGCGAGCCCTGGTTTATCGACTACCAGGGCGGCCGGCGGGGCGCGCTACAGTATGACATTGCTTCGCTGCTCTACGACGCCAAGGCGGCCATCCCGGACGACGTGCGGGAGCTGCTGCTGGACGAGTACCTGGACCTTCTGGCGGAGCGCCTGCCCGTGGAGCGCGACGAGTTCCACGAGCAGTACCGCGGCTATGTGCTGGTGCGCATCATGCAGGCCATGGGCGCCTACGGCTACCGCGGCTTTTTCGAGCGCAAGACGCACTTCCTGCAGAGCGTGCCGCACGCGGTGCGCAACATCGAGCGGATTCTCGAGGAGCAACTGCTGCCCGTGCGGCTGCCGGAGATCGAGGCCGTCTTCGACCGCATCACCAACACCCCCAGCTTGCGGGGCGACACGGAGCGGCTGCCGCCCGGGCTCACCGTGCATATCGGCAGCTTCAGCTACAAGGCGGGCTACCCTCAGGACGCGACCGGCCACGGCGGCGGCTTCGTCTTCGACTGCCGGGGCGTGCCCAATCCGGGGCGCAACCCGGAGTTTGCCGGCCTGTGCGGGTTGGACGGCGTGGTGGTGGAGTTCCTCGAGTCGAAGCCGGAGGCGACGGCGTTCTGGGACAATGTTCGCGGCCTGATCGATGCCCAGATCGAAGCCTACACGCGCCGCGGCTTCACCAGCCTGAGCGTCGACTTCGGCTGCACGGGCGGCCAGCACCGCTCCGTTTACTTCGCGGACCGGCTGGCCCGCCACCTCCGCCAGCGCTTCCCCAAGGTCAACGTCCGGGTGAGCCACCGCGAGGAGCCGGCCTGGGCCGAGGCGCGCAGCCGCTCGGGCGAGGCGGCGTAGGGCGCCTTACCGTAAATGGATGCCATGATCTTCGCCGCCGGGCTGGGCACCCGGCTGCGGCCGCTCACCGACCACGCCCCCAAGGCGCTCATTCCCGTGGGCGGCGTCCCCATGCTCGAGCGGGTCGCGCGCCGGCTGGTGGACGCGGGCGCGGACCGTCTGGTCATCAACACGCACCGCCACTCCGAGCAGATCGAGGCGTTCGTCGCCGAGCGCGGGGGCTTTGGCGCCGAGGTCGTGTTTTCCCGCGAGCCGGACCGCCCCCTCGAGACCGGCGGCGGACTGCTGCAAGCCGCGGCGCTGCTCCGCCGCGACGCGCCTTTTCTCCTGCACAATGTGGACGTGCTGACCGACCTGCCGCTGCGCGAGCTGTCCGCGGCCCAGCTCGCCGCCGGCGCCACGGTGCTGGCCACGCTGGCGGTCATGGAGCGCGAGGCCGCGCGCCGGCTGCTCTTCGATGATCTCGGCCTCTGCGGCCGGCGGGACCTGCGCGCGGGAACCGTGAGCTGGGCCAGGTCCGCGGTGGGGAGCATGCGGGAACTGCCCTATTGTGGCGTGCAGGCGGTTTCCCCACGCCTACTCGATCTCATCACCGAGCGAGGGGTCTTCTCGATCTTCGAGCCCTATCTGCGCCTGGCTGGAGAGCGGTGGCAGATCCTGCCCTACCGCGTGGACGGTGCCGCCTGGTTCGACATTGGCGATGCGCAGAGGTTGGCGGCGGCGGAAGCGGGGGTGGCTAATCTCGGGGGCGACGACGTCGCGGGGCGAGCGTAGTCGGCTGCCAGTGCCCCTGTTGTCATCCCGAGCGGAGCGCCCCGAAGGGGCGCGAAGTCGGGGGACCTCGTGGCCCCAACCCGTTCCCCGAAAAATGCATTGTCCGTCGCGGACGCCGCCCTCATGGACCTAACCCTCGGGTGGCCCGGCTCCCCCGGATGAGGCGAGCCCCTCGACTCGCCCCCGGATCTCCTCGATCCGCTCCCCCGCCTCCGGCCAGCCCACCAGGAAGGCGCCGCCCGGCTCGAGCAGGGAGAACAGGCGAACGGCCTTGTCGTAGCTGGTCCGCGCCGCGTCGCCGCGCCCCTCGAGCTCGGCGTTCAGCCCGTCCAGGTAGAGCATCTCCGCCAGCGCCCAGCAGTTGGTCGGATTGACCTCCCCGGTGGGCGCGACCAGCAGTCCCAGCGTCTCCGGCGTGGCCAGGCGAGCGATCTCCAGGTCCAGCCCCACGCGCGCGGCCACCGACTTGAGCTCCGCCTCGACCTCCTGGGCGGACGCCGACCGCCCCACGATCATCTTGCGCAGGGCGATCAGCATCTGCCCGATCTGCTCGATCAGGCGCAGGATGTAGTCGCGCCGGTCCACGGATCGCCGCCCTTCAGATCAGTTGCTGCAGCACCGGCGTGAGCCGGAGCAGGAAATCATGCA
>JACQVE010000089.1 GCA_016209965.1 Gemmatimonadota bacterium
GCGGCGGAAATTCCTCGTGCCGCACTGGTCGGGGCAGTTCGAGAAGAGCTATGCCGATCTTTCTGCGGAGCGGCAGCGCGATTGCGATAGCGCGGTCATGGCGCTCAGCAAGCAGGAGCACACCCCTGGCCTCAGGGTGAAGCCTATGCAGCCGGACAAGTACTACCAGGAAGCCCGCCTTAACAGCGGCGACCGCATCGTCTTCCGGATAGAGGGGGGCGTCATCTACTTTGTGGATGTCGTGAAGCACGACGACATCAGGAAGTACGGCAAGCGGCCGAGGCGTTCCTGATCCGGCCGGCGGGACGCTCGCGAATCGGGGCCCTCTATCAGCCCAGCGCCTCCAGGCACTCGCCGATACTCATGGCCGTGCAGGTGAAGGAGGGCGTGTCGCGCAGCGTGTAGCGGCTGGCCTCGGAGAGGCGGAGCGCCATCAGCAGGTCGAGGAAGCGGCCCACGTGGTCGGTCTCGAAGGCGACCACGAACTCCTGGTCATCCAGCCCGTAGGAGTACGTGGTATTGAGCTTGACGTCGGGCCATTCGTGGCCGATGCGGATGTGCTCGTCCATCATGCGCTGGCGGTCCTCGTGGGAGAGCGCGTACCAGTCGCGCGTCTTCACGAAGGGGTAAACGAAGAGGTACTTCGAGCCCTGCGGGTTGATGGCAATGCGCGCGTGCTCGAGCGGCGCCTTGCCGCCGTACTTCTCCAGGTACTCGCGCTCGTAGCGGTTGAGGTAGATCGAGCGGCGCGTCATGGCGAAGTACGAGTAGGGCAGCTCCAGCCAGTGGCCGAGCCCGGTCTGGCGGATGGCTGCGGCGAAGCCGTGCAGGTGGTCGAGCTCGCGGCTCGCCTGCCAGAGCAAGAAGTCGCAGTCGCCGCGGGTGCCGACCAGCGAGTAGGAGTAGACCATGAGCTTCTGCCCCCAGTCGGCGACCAGCCGGGCGAACTCGGCCCGGTGCGCCGCCTTCTGCTCCGCGCCCAGCCGGCGCCACTCCGGCGCCACCTGGTAGAACGCGAAGCGGACGAACTCGCGTTCGCGCGTCTGCTCCTGCTCCCGCTGGATGCGCTCCCAGGCGTCCTCCTCCAGGGCGGGGCGCTTGGGGCGCCCTTCGCGGAGGCCACGGGGCACGTTCTCGAGGGTCGACGCGCCGGAGGGCGGGGCCGCCGCCGTTATCTCGCCCATGCTGCGGCTCTGGGGCTGCTTGCTGGCCATGCTTTTGCTCGCTTCTGGGGTTCGCCGTGGCAGCCGCGGGCAGGTCTGCTGCGCGGTGGGGTGGGGCCATGCGCCCCGCGGGGCGCCGTCGTGTACGAAAGTTGCAGCGTTCCCGGCGCCGGCGCAAGTTCTGCGGGGGCAGCGGTGGGAGCCGGCCAGCCGGCCAGCGTGGTCGAGTTCTGTTGCAACCCCCACAACTGGAAGCACGTGAACGCAATGTGGGAGGTCATGAGCGTTGGCTGGGAGATCTTGAAGGCGTGGAGCAATTCAAGCAACGTCAACGCGCGCAGCCGGCGAGCGCTGACGGGCACATGATGCCGCCGCGCCAAATGCGGCCCTCGAGTGTTTGTCTCTGCGTGGCTCGCTGGGTCGGGATCACGGATTCCAACTCCTCTGCCCGGCGGCTCCTGCTTCCGATCCTGCTCCTCGCGGGCTGCGGCGCCCCGCCCCGCCCCGTCCACCCCACGCCTTCCGCGCCGACACCGGCGGCAGCGGATTCCGCCGGTGCGGCTCCTGAGCTGGGCGCGGCCGAGCCGGCGCCCGCGGCCGCGCCGCGGGCCGTTCCGCCAGCGGCGGCGGTCCAGCCCATCCCCATGCCTCCCTCGTTCGCCGCAGCGCTGGAAGCGGGGACGCGCACGCTGCGCGGCGTGCCCGGGCCGCGCTACTGGCAGCAGCGGGTGAGCTACCGGATCGCGGCCGAGCTGGACCCGCGCACGGCGCGCCTGCAGGCGGAGGAGACCATCACGTACTTCAACCAGTCGCCGGACACGCTGGGCACGCTGGTGCTGCACCTGTACCAGAACCTGTTCCGCGGCGGTGAGGCGCGGAACCGGCGAGTGCCGGTGACTGGCGGCATGATCGTGGAGCGGGTGGCGGTGGAGGGGTGGGCCGCGGCGCGGGCGGACGGCTCGCCCGAGCCGGCGCCGGGGCAGCCGGCGTACCGCATCGCTGGCACGCTGCTCTGGCTGCGGCTGGGGCGGCCGCTGCTGCCGGGCGACAGCCTCGCGCTCGAGCTGGCCTGGCGGTTCACCGTGCCGCCGCAGGGCGCCCCTCGCACAGGGCACATCGACCGCATCGTCTACCACGTCGCCCAGTGGTATCCGCAGGTCGCGGTTTATGACGATGTGGACGGCTGGCACACCGACCCGTATCTGGGCGAGGGCGAGTTCTACCTCGAGTACGGCGACTTCGACGTCTCGCTCACGCTGCCGGAGGGGTGGCTGGTGGCCGCGACGGGTGAGCTGCAGAACGCGGAGGAGGTCCTGCCCGAGCCGGTCCGGCAACGGCTGCGGCTGGCGCTCGAGTCGGATACCGTGGTGCACGTGGTGAGCGCGGAGGAGCGGGGGTCGGGCAAGGCGACGCAGCAGGCGCCAGGAGGGCAGCTCACCTGGGAGTTCCGCGCCCGGCGGGTGCGCGACTTCGCCTTCGCGGCCTCCAGCCGCTACGTGTGGGACGCGACGCGCGCCCGCTCGCCGCCCGCGGACAGCGGCGCGTTGCCGGGGGTGGTGGCCGTGCATGCGCTTTACCGGCCTCAGGCCGGGGCCTGGCGGCAGGCGGCGCGCTATGCGCGGCACGCGCTCGAGTTCCATTCGGGGCAGGTGCACGCCTACGTCTACCCGCAGATCACGGCGGCGGAGGGGCCGGTGGGCGGCATGGAGTATCCGATGCTGGTGTTCGTGCGCGCGTTCAATGATTCGTTCACGCTGTACTCGGTGCTGGCGCACGAGGTCGGGCACCAGTGGTACCCCATGATGGTGGGCTCGGACGAGCCGGAGTTCGCCTGGCAGGACGAGGGGCTGGCCACCTACATCGAGAACCTGGCGGCTGCGGACCTCTTCCCGGGCGCGGAGCCCTTTGCCGGCGACCATCTGCGCTACCTGGCGCTGGCCGGCACGGACCAGGAGCAGCCCATGATGCGACACGCGGACCGCTATGCTCCCGGGCTGGCGCGGGTGGTCGCCTCCTACTCCAAGCCGGCCCTGGCGCTGCGCGCGCTGGGCGAGGTGGTGGGCGACTCGGTGCTGCGGGAAGGCCTGCGCGAGTATACCCGCCGCTGGCTGTTCCGCCACCCTATGCCGCTCGACTTCTTCCACACCCTCGAGGAGGTGGCCGGCCGCGACCTGGACTGGTTCTGGCTCCCCTGGTGGTTCGAGACGGCCGTGCTGGACCAGGCGGTCACTGCTGTGGACGTGGCACCCGACCCGCCCGGCGAGCGGGTTTCGGTGACCGTCGAGAACCAGGGCGGACTGGCGCTGCCGGCCGAGCTGGTGCTCACGCTGGCGAGTGGGGAGACCCGCCGCGTCGTGGTGCCTGTCGATGTGTGGCTGATGGGCGGCCGGCGGCATACGGAGACGCTGGCTGTGCCCGCGGCAGTGCTGCGCATCGAGATCGATCCGGACCAGTCGCTGCCGGACGTGGACCGGAGGGACAACGTCTGGGAGCGGGGGAAGTGAGACGCGGCGACGCGGCGACACTGCGACACGGCGCCGCGGGGAAAGAGGGACGCGGCCGGGCGAGGTGGGCGTCGCCCATCCCATGGCTGCCGTTCCGGGCTGCGGGCTCGGGATCGGGCTCCGCAGCGGCTGGAGCCGCCGCTGGGCTCGGGCTCGGAAGTCGCCGCGTCGCCGTGTCGCCTCCTCGCCGTCTCGCCCCGTATGGGGGCGCCTCGGCGTTGGCAGCGGCGGCGTTCCTCTGGGGGTGCAGTCTGCCGCTCTGGCCCGTCGAGGGGCCGATCAGCTCGCCCTTCGGGCTGAGGTTGCGCGGCCCGCTGCCGGAGGTGCACGAGGGGGTGGACATCCGCGTGCCGGACGGCACGTCGGTGCTGGCCATGGCCGGGGGCCGTGTGCTCTACGCGGGAGCAATGGCGGGATACGGCCTCACCGTGATCCTGCAGCACGATTCTCACGTGCGCACGGTTTACGCTCACCTCTCGGAGCTGCGCGTGCGGAAGGGCGAGGAGGTGCGGGGGCGCCAGGTGGTCGGGCTCTCCGGCCGCACGGGCAACGCGCAAGGTGCGCACCTCCACTTCGAGATCCGCCGCTGGGGGTGCGCGGAGGATCCCGTGCCGCTGCTGGGGCGGCCGCCGGCGCGGCGGGCCCTCCCCCGCGCCCCCCGCGCCGCCCGCGCCGGTGTGGAGCGGGCGTTTTCCCTGGCCGCGGAGCTCGAGGCGGGGCGGAGCGGCACCGCGAAGCTGCGCGGCGTGGGCGCGGCCGGGAGCCTGCCGGATGGACCATGGGGCTCGATGCCTCCCGACTATCGCCTGATCCGCTTCGTGGTGGCCGCAGTCGCGCTGCGCAACCCGCTGGCGGCGTCGGTGGCGCTGGACGGCGCCGGCGGGGAGGCCGCGGGGTCCGCCCTGCTGCCCCCCTCAGCTCCGCACCCGGTGCTGGCCCACGACCTGCGCACGCCGCCGCGCGCAGGCAGGCGCGGCCGCTGGTACGAGCTCAGGCGACGGCCTCGGATCTCCAGCGTGCCACTGCCAGGGCCGGACGGTCGCTCAGGATACGTCGTGGGTTTTCCCCTAGGAGCTGCCGGGCCTGGACGCCGGCGCCGCGCTCCGCCAGGAGCCGGCCGGTCTGCGCGGGCGAGACGGGCCGGCCGTCCGCGTGATGGTCCGTGCTCAACAGGTCGATGAGCCCCTCGGCCATCAGCTTCCACGCCAGCCCGCCAATCGTCTCGCCGCACTCGCCCAGCATGCTGCCTGCGTTCACCTGCAGCAGCGCTCCGGCCGCACGCCAGGCCGCGATCTCCGGCAGCTCGACCGGCGAGCCGTCGCGGCGGTAGCGCTCGGGGTGCGCCACGACCGGCCGGCGCCCGACAGCCACCGGTGAGCGAGCTTGCCCGCGGGGGAGCACCCCCCGCCCCGGGCCCTGCCCATCGCAGCTTTGTGGGGCAGAGCAACGGGCACGGGTACGGGCACGGGCACGGGTACGGGTATGGGTACGGGTACGGGTACGGGAACGAAGTCAAC
>JACQVE010000090.1 GCA_016209965.1 Gemmatimonadota bacterium
CATCGCCAACGCGCTGGGGGAGCAGGGTGTCGACCCGCGCCGACTGGTCCTCGAGGTCACCGAGAGCACGGCCATGCGCAATCCGGAGGCGACCGCCGAGTTGCTCTACGAGCTGAAGCAGGCCGGTGTACTGGTCGCAGTCGACGACTTCGGCCTGGGCTACTCCTCACTGGCCTATCTCAAGCGATTCCCCGTCGACATCCTCAAGATTGACCGCAGCTTCGTCCGCGGCATTGGTACTGACTCGAAGGACGAGCGGCTGATCGAGGCGGTCATTGCGCTTTCCCACGGGCTGGGGGTGCAGGTGCTCGCGGAGGGGGTCGAGCACCAGCGGCAGTTGAATTATCTCGTCGCCGAGGGGTGCGACCTGGTGCAGGGCTTCCTGATCGGCGACGCTATGGCCGCCGCCGACCTGCAGCACGGATTGGCGGGCGCTGCGGGCACCGCCCTTGGCCTGGAAGCGATCGAGGCCATGCAGCAGCGGCCGTTCCCGGAGGACTGACCGCGGCTCCGCCCGCGGCGAGAGGCGGGGGCGCACCCCCTCGCGGGCAGCGCTCCGCAGTCCCGCAGGCTTCGAGATTCATAACGCCCGCCGGTTGTTCGAGTAATCCAGCTCCAGCAGCGTGCGCCGCGGATCCAGCACGGCTTCGGCCGGCTGCCGGGTGGTCGTCACCTCGATGAGCTGCCGCGGCGCCCGCGACTCGAGCCGCCGCACCTGATCCCCCACCCGCAGCAGGACGGGCATCCAGGCGTCGCCCGAGCGCAGGACCTCGACGCGGGTGCGCCAGGCGCCGTCCGGCAGCCGCTCGGTAGCCGCCGCGCCGATCGCGTAATCCAGCGTGGCGGTCGTGTGCAGCCATTGCTGGAAGAACCAGTCCAGCTCCTGCCCGCTCACCTCCTCGGCAACGGCCCGCAGCTCCCGCTCCGTCACGTGGCGGAAGCGGTGCCGCTCGTAATAGGCGCGGAGCACCTGCCGCAAGACCGGCTCGCCGAGATACCCGCGCAGCATCAGGAAAATCAGGGAGGCCTTGGTATAGGTCATGGCCTGATACATGGCGAAGTCGGCAAACTCCGCCGCTGGAGTGGCGACAGGCTGCGTTGCACCCGCGCGCTCGCGCTCCGCTGCCCGCTCCAGCTCCCTGACCCAGATGTCGGGCTGGCCGCGACGCTCCCAGAACCAGTTGCTGAGGAACGAGACCAGCCCCTCGTCCAGCCAGGCTTCCAGCCACTCGTTGTTGGCCAGGATGCCGTGGGCGAAGATATGGGCGACCTCGTGCACGATCAGCCCCTGCGACGCGGACCCGTTCATGACCAGCATGGGGAACTCCGTGCCGCCCGGCTCGAGGCGGTGCACGTTGGTGACCTGCGGGTAGGGGTAGGGCCCGAAAATCGTGTCCAGCCAGGCCAGCGCCCGGGCCGTGCGCTCCACCGCTGCGCCCCTGTGCCAGGCCGTGTCGCCCGGCTGATACAGCACGTGGATGGCGACGCCGTTCCAGGCGCCGCCCTCGTAGACGTAGTCCGGCGCGGTGCTCCAGGCAAAGTGGTGGACGCTGTCCGCGCGCCAGCGGAGCTGCTTCCGCCCGGGCGCGGTCGCGGCCGCGAGCAACCCCAGGGCTTCCGCGGAGCGCGCTGCGGCGGCCGTGCCGGCCGGGCGCGGAAGGGCTGGCCGCCACCCCGGGTCTCCTGCTACGACTTCGCCCGTCGCGCCCAGCACCTGATCAGCCGAGAGGTCGAGCGTGACGTCGTAGCTGCCGAACTCGCCATAGAACTCGCCCTGCGGCAGTAGCGGATGGTGGCGCCAGCCGCCGGCGTCGTAGACCGCAATCCGCGGATACCACTGGGCAAAGTCATAGTGGCGGCCGCGGCGACCCTGCCGGCGGGGCACGATCGAGAGCCGCACCGCCCAGTCCAGATCCACGATCAGCGAGTCGCCGGGCGCGAGCGGGACCGGCAGCGGCACCGCGACTACGGTCGAGTCGGGCGCGCCCGGGTACACCGGCCGGACCTCGACCCCGCGGACGCGCACGCCCAGCAGCCGCTCGAAGGCGTGGTCCGCCGGCCCCAGCCGCTGGAAACGCGACTCCCCGAACTGCAGCTCCCGGAGAGCCCAGGCGCTGTTCGGGCGGAAGGCGTTCAGGTGAAGGTGGAAAAAGAGCGTGTCCAGCTCGGCCGGCGCCTGGTTCAGGTAGCGGAGCCGCGCGCGGCCGCGCAGCACGTGCGTGGCTTCGTCCAGACTCGCCTCGATGCGGTACGCGACCCGCTGCTGGAAGTACTCCCCGCTGGCCAGCCTCGCCCCCTGCAGAAGCGCCAATGCTGTCAGAATGGAAGTCACAGATTCATCTGCCTCATCAGGCGCGCGAAACGCGGGTCTTGCCGAACTGGATCCCACACCGGGTCCCACGGGAGCTGCCGCCAGGCGGCTGCGCGCCATTCGCTGATCCCCCGCTCCAGGAGCTGGAACGCGCGCTCCCGGTTCCCGAGCGCCAGGTGAAGCGCGGCGAGCATGTAGCCATTCATGGCCTGCGGCGGCTGGCGTTCGAATTCCCCAAGCAGGTCCATGGCCTGGTCGCGCTTCCCGGCGCGCGCGTACGTGTACGCGATCCACAGGAGATCAATCCTGCGCAAGTGTGGAGCGCCGGCGGTCACGGCGGTGCGGAACTGCGCGAGCGCCGAATCGTACATGGCGAGCTCGATGTAGACCTTCGCCAGGTTTTGCCGTCCCAGAGTGGGCTCGAGCTCGAGGGCCCGGCGATGGATCTGCACCGCCAGATGGTACTTTCGCGCCGCGCGCAGGGCCTCGGCGTAGTCCGCCGCCGCCGCCGCCGAAAGCGGCTCGAGCTGCGCGGCGAGAGTCGCTTCGCGCACGGCTTCTTCGGTCCGGCCGCGTACCATGAGTACGCCGGCATAGGTGGCGTGCGCTGACGAGTTCCTCCAGTCCAGTTGAATGGCAAGCTTCGCTTCACGCTCTGCGGCATCCCAGGCCCACCGCTCGAGCTCGGCCCGCCCCAGGGCCGCATGAGCTTCCGACAGCCTGGGAGCCAGTTGAACCGCGCGTTCCGCGGCGGCTTTCGCCGTCTCCGCACGTCGCTCCCGGGAAGGGGTCACAAGGAGGTGGGCCTGCGCGAGTGCTGCATAGGCCAGCGCATAGCGGGGATCGAGGGCCACGGCGCTGTCCAAGTACTCCATCGAGCTGAGCACGGCATCACGCGTTCCTTTATGGAGCAAGTAGCGGCCGCGCAGATACGCTTGGTAGGCTTGCGTATTGGCCGTGCCGCCGACCGCCAGCCGGGCAGGCCCCCGACTCGCCAGTCTGATTCTGAGCGCATCCACGATAGCACCGGCGATTTCTTCCTGTAGCGTCAAGACGTCCTTGAGCTCACGGTCGAATTTGCCCGACCAGAGGTGGTAGCCGTCCGACACCTTGATCAACTGCGCTGCGACGCGCAGGCGACTCCCCTCCTGACGAACGCTTCCCTCGAGCACGAGCTCCACATCCAGCGAGTCTCCGACAGTGCGGATACTCACGTCTTTGCCCCTGAATCGGAACGAAGACGTGCGCGCCGCAACGCGCAGGCTGTCGGTCTGGCTGAGCGCGTGGATCAGTTCCTCGGCAACGCCGTCGCTCAAATGCTCGCTCGCACTCGGGTCCGTGCTGAGATTGAGGAAGGGTAGCACCGCGATCGAGCGCGACGGCGTGGATGCCCGGAGCAGGTAATGCCGGGCCGCCCACGAACCCACGGCCAACAGCAACGCGGCCGCGATCGCAACTGCGATCACCCGGCGACGGCGTGAAGCGGGGACGCGAGGCTGAACGGCGGCTGGTAGACTCGCCGACTCCACGGATTCACTTGGTTCGTAGATTGCAGCCGGAGCCGCGGTGGGCGGAGTCGGGGCGGTGCTACTCTGCCGGACCACAGCGATCAGCGCCCGCGTCTGCTCCAGCGGCTCGAGTTCCTCCGCCTTCAGGGCGCGCTCGTAGCTGTCGTACTGGCGGATCGCTTCCGCGCGGTTCCCGCTGTGGGCGAGGAGCTCGATCAAGCGGTGGTGGGCTTCGTCTTCCAGCGGCTCCAGCTCGACCCAGCGCCGAGCCGCGAGCATGGCGCGCTCGACATCGCCGCGGGCGACGCACTGGTCAATGAGCTCCCGGCGTGTTTTCCGGTGCAAGCGGGCCACGCGCGCCCGGTGCCGATCGACCCAGTTCTCGAAGTTTTTCGATCCGGGAACATAGAAATCCCCGAGGAACTCACCGTTATAGAGCGCGAGAGCTTCCTCCAGCGCACCACGTTGAACGGCCGTCTCGAACTCGTGCATGTCCACCCGGATAAGCGGAGTGACGCGCATCCGCTCGCCGGGTGCCTGCACCCAGTCCTCGCCCAGGATCTGGCGGAGCTCATACAACTTCTGACTCAGGGCGTGGCGGCCACGCTCGGAATCACGCTCAGGCCAGAGGAGAGAGGCAACAGCCTCGCGCGTGGCCTCGCGTTCCAGCGCGAGATACAGCAGCACCGCGCAGCGAAGCCGCTGAGCCGGAAGATCGGCGAGCTCCGCGTCGCCCAGAAAGCAACGCAGCGTGCCGAGTGTGAGCAGACGGATCTGCATCTCGCCCACGTCGGACCTGTCAGGCTAAAAATGGTGGGGCTGGCTGCGTGCTATACTCGTGCGAAGAGGGGATTCAGGCAAGAGTTCGGGTGGGCCGGCCGACGGAATGAGGGGTGGGAACGGATGGGGGTCGGAGCCAATGGCCGGCCGCTCCGACCCCCTACGGGATCACGGCGCCCTGCCCCAATCGGGCGCCACGTCCTTGCTCGTGTTGTTGGTCAGTCGCGTAAGGTTGGACGCATCGGCGTCCATGACGTAGAGCTCCCTTTGGCCGTCACGGTCCGAATGAAAGACGATACGCTTGCCATCCGGCGACCACACCGGGTTCGCGTCGCTAGCCGGGTTCTGCGTGAGCCGCGTCTGATTCGAGCCGTCGATGTTCATTACGTAGATTTCCATGTTGCCATCCCGCTCCGACCAGAAGACGATCCTGGTCCCGTCGGGCGAGCAATCCGGATTGAAGTCCCGTGCAGCGTGGGTCGTTATCCGGATCACGTTGGAGCCGTCAGCATTCATCCCATAAACGTCGGTGTTCCCGCCGCGGACCGAAGCGAAGAGGATCCTGCCATCGGGGCAGTACGAGGGGACCTGATCGGCGCCCGGATTGTTCGTCAGGCGCGTCTGATTCGTCCCGTCCGCGTTCATGGAGTAGATCTCGAAATTGCCATCACGGTCGGACCGAAAGGCGATCTTGGCGCCGTCCGGCGACCAGGTGGGCACCTCGTCACGAGCAGAATTGTTCGTGAGGCGGCTCGGGCTCGATCCGTCCGCGCTGATCACGTGAATCTCGACGTTGCCACTGCGGTCCGAATGAAAGGCGATCTTGCGGCCATCAGGAGAGAGCGAGGGGTTCTGGTCACTGGCTGAGTGGCTGGTCAGTCGGGTCTGCGCCGAGCCGTCTGGATTCATGGCATAGATCTCATCGTTCCCGTCGCGATCCGCCTCCCAGACGATCCGGGTGGCACTCTTCGTTGCATCCGGTTCCAGCGGGTTCTTGTCGGAATCGCACGCGATCAGGGCGAAGAGCGTCGCCGCGGCTGCGGACAGGGCTGGCGCGCGGCAGCGTGGAGTCGTTGACATGGTGACCTCCTCCTTGTGAGGGCCGTGGTTTCGTGTTGACGGCACTCAAGCTAAGAAGCAGGTCTCCGCTACCGGATCACAACGGCGTCCGCCGATCGGGGCCCGTTCCACAAGCGTCTCCGTTCTGCATCCGCTGCGCCATCCGGCGTCATCCTGGGCCCGTGGTGCGGGCGCGGGGGGGTCTGCCGTGACAAGATGCGACCGCCGGCCGGCTGGCTGGCTCAGGCTTGCGTGCGACCGATTCCCGCTGGACTGGCTGGGGACGTGTACCGGCTGGAGGCGCCAGGCATGTTCCTGGCGCACCGGGACGACCGGCCTCGAGGCAGCGCGGGCGGTTGACAGTTTCCGGGGACCGTGCTTACTTAAGCTGGACTCGCCGCATATCTAAGCAAGCAACACGGACTTGCGTCGCCGCCGCCGTCCCGATTCCAGTGGAAGTGCATGTCAACGGAAGTAACTTCTAAGCCCCGAGCCGCTCCGGTTGGCGAACTGAGCCAGGAGGTCCGTGACTTCCTGCGCGAGTTCTCCACTGCCCTAAGCCGCTTTGCCATGTACCCGCCCGGCCATGTGTTCCTGCAGCAGCCGGCGGGCGCGGTGATCAAGCACCTTGAGGAGCTGCTCCTGGAACGCAGCACGCTGGTGGTGGGCGTAGCCCAGCGCCAGCTCTTCGTGGAGGGCGTGGTTACCGACCCCGAGCACCCCCTCTGGGGCGACCTCGCCCACCGGCTGCACAAGCAGCACATCGGCGCCCTGGCCTTCTCGCCAGGCCTCGAGGTAGAGGAGATCACCGAGCTGCTCTCTTCACTTACAGTCGAGGTGGGGAGCACCGAGCGGCCCATGGGTGTGCGGCTGCTGGAGCATCCTGGCGACTTCGACCGCTGGCATCACATCAAGCTGTTCCCGCTGACCTACGACAAGCTCGGCATTGCGGGCGACCCTGCGGCGGCGGAAAGTGGTGAAGGGCAGGAATCGGCGCGGGCGACGCAGCTCTGGCTCAAGCTGGCCCGGGTCGCGCTGGGCTTCCAGATCGAGGGCGAGGATCCGACCAGCACGGATCCCCTGCTCATTGCGGCGGCCATCGACCGCAGCCCTGAGGGCGACCAGGCCATTGTCGGCTTCCTGATGGACATTGCTCGGGAGCTGAAGGGCGAGGGGGAAGGTGGGGGCGAGGCGCTGCGCCAGCAGGTTGCGGAGCTGGTCAAGGCGCTGCAGCCGGAGACGCTGCAGCGCCTGGTCAGGATGGGCGGCGATGTCGCCAAGCGGACCAGGTTCTTGCTCGAGACCACGCAGACCTACCCTTCCGAGGCCGTGATGGAGATCGTGCAGGCCGCGGCCGAGACGGCCGAGCAAAAGATCTCGCATGGGCTCATGCGTCTGCTTTCCAAGCTGGCCATGCATGCCAAGCCGGGCAGTGCGCCGCTGCACGCGGAGGCGAACGCCGCCCTGCGCGAGCAGACGCGCAAGCTGGTCGAGCGGTGGCAGCTCCAGGATCCCAACCCGGACGAGTACACCGCCTCCCTGGAGAGCATGGCTCGGGTCACGCCCGACTCGCCCACCAGCAAGCGCGTCCTCAGTGTTTTCGAACCTGAGCGTCTGGTGCAGATGGGCCTCGAGATCGACGCTGTGGGGCCTCAGGTCGAGCGCGCCGTCGCCGATCTGCTGGACGCTGGTCAGATTGCCGAGCTGCTGCACATGCTGCAGCACGTAGCGGCGGACAGCCGCGCGGCCGCCATCGTGCGCCGCTCCCTGGGCACGCCGGACAACGTGCGGCGGCTGCTGTGGGGCGAGGACATCGACTTCCAGGCCCTGGACCAGTTGGTGGCTGCCATAGGCGTTGTTGCGGCTGATCCCATGCTGGACAAGCTGGCGGAGGCGCAGTCAGCGCCCGCGCGCCGCGGCCTGTTCGACCGGCTCAGGAACATGGGGCCGGCCATTGTGCCGCTGATCCTTCCCCGCGTCGCCGACGAGCGCTGGTACGTCCAGCGCAACATGCTGGCACTGCTCCACGACATTGGCGCGCTGCCCGAGGGATTCAGCCCGGCCATTTTTGCTCACCATACTGACCCGCGGGTGCGCCGCGAGGGGTTCAAGCTCTGGCTCAAGCAGCCGGGGGAGCGGGAGCACGCCCTCTGCGCGGCGCTCAGCGACGAGGACTCCGCCGTCATCGCCATAGCGCTGGGCGTCGCTCATGACGGCTGCCCACCGGCCGCGTTCCCCTTCGTGGCCAGGCGGATCCTGGATCCCAAGCTGCCCGCGGAGATCCGGGTGCCCGGCATCCGGCTGCTCCGCGGCGTACGCTCGCCCCTGGCCCTGGCCACACTGCTGAAGCTCAGCTCGCGCAGGACCTTCCTGCTGCGGCGCCTCACGCTGGCGCGCAAGACGCCCGAGCTGCTGATCGCGCTCGAAGTGCTGGCCTCCACCTGGCCCACGGAATCGCGCAGTGCGGCGGTGCTCAAGCGCGCCGCCAGGTCCGGCGACGCGGAGATCCGCGCGGCCATTGACAGCCGGCAGAACCGGTCATGAGCGACGCAGCCGCCTTCCTGATCGGCTTTGCCCGCGCCCTCTCCGCCATGGTGCTGTACCACCAGCAGCATCCCGCCCGGGAGCGCGCCCTGGAGGTGGCCTACGAGTCGCTGCAGCAACTGCAGTCCCGGGACCCGCAGCTCCGCTACACCTTCTTCAAGGAGGAGGTAGTCTTCGGCAACCAGCCGTTGGCCGAGCTGAAGGCCTGGGACTATGCGCCCAAGCTGGTGGAGGCGGGCATCGAGCGTCTCGAATGTGACGACTGCGTCAGTCGCGAGGACTTCGAGGCGTTCCTCGAGATCGCACTGGGCCGGCTGAACCTGCTGGCCCTGCCCAGCAGCCAGGTGCGTCAGGAGCGCAAGCTCGGGATCCGCTTCGGCGAGCTGGGCGTGCGCGGCGGCGCGAAGGGCAAGGAGGCGGAAAAGGACGCCTACACGCTGGCCGAGGAGGCGGACACGGTCCGTTGGATCCATGAAGAGGTGCAGCGCGGCAACCTGCCCCTGGCGGAGGCCGACGCCGTCGTCCGCTCGCTCGCCGTAGCCATGCACAGCGAGCGCGAAATCGTGCTCCCGCTGCTCCAGCTCCGACAGTTCGACGAGTACACGACGACGCACTCGCTGAATGTCTCGGTGCTGGCTATGGGGCTGGCGGAGTTCCTGGGCATGCAGCCGCAGGATGTACGCGCCTTCGGCACGGCCGGCTTACTCCACGACATCGGCAAGGTACGCATCCCGAAGGAAGTGCTCACCAAGCCCGGTCAACTCTCGGCGGCAGAGCGAGAGGTCATGAACCGTCACCCGGCGGATGGCGCGCGCGTCATCTTCGAGTCGACCCAGCAGCTCGAGCTTGCGGCGGTGGTAGCCTACGAGCACCACATCATGCTGGACGGCCGTGGCTACCCGCTGCTGATGTTCCGGCGCGACTGTCACGACGCCAGCAGGCTGGTGCATGTCTGTGACCTGTACGACGCCTTGCGCACCAACCGCCCCTACCGCGAGGGGTGGCCGTCGACGAAGGTGCTCGAGTACATCAGCACCCACGCGGGCTCGGAGCTCGACCCCGAGTACGCCAGCGCTTTCGTCAAGATGATGGCGCAATGGGACGGCCGGCTGGCGGTGCTGCAAGACGAGAACGAGAGGATCCGCGCCGGTAACGGCGCGGCTGCCCAGGCCGCAGGAGCAGTGGCGGGGGGCATGGCGGCGCCGAGCCCCGCGGCGTCTGCCCCGCAACCGACACCCCCAGCCGACGCTCCGGCCGCCCCGCCGGCGGCTGAACGGGCTGTGGGACCGGCACCCCATTCCCCGCCCGCTCCTCCCGGCTCGCCGTCATAAAACAGCGTCGTCAGTTCAGCGGCAGCGCAGCCAGCACCTCGTTCGCCGCCTGGCGCAGCGCGTCGCGCTCCGCCGCTGCAATCTTGCGGCTGGCTATAGTGTATGCCGACTCGACCCTGGCCCGCGCGTCCGCCCGCATCTCGAGGCGGGGCAGGTCCCCACTCCGGATGCGCTCGAGCAGGTGACTGTAGCCGAAGCGCACTGCCTGGAAAGCCCAGGAATTGGGCGCGAATTTGGCCGCGCTCTCTACATCGGCGTACGGTGAGACCGAGCTCTGCGGCCGCGCCACCTGGCTGCGCAACGCCACGAAGGTCGCGTGGCGCGGCAGCCCGACACGCGTAAGCCCGCTGCCCGTGTAGGTGCTGGCAAACCTCGAGGGCTCGAAGATCCAGCCCAGGTACATCCACGAGGCCCAGTTGCGTTCCGCGTTGTCGAACGGCACGTGCGCGGACAGCGCCTTGCGCGCCACATTGCCCACGTCCCACCAGATCTCGTGGGCTACCGGGTGCAGTCGCCCGCTGATGCCGTAGCGCAGCATGTGCTGCGCGGCGAGGGTCGAGGTCCAGCGCCTCACGTTGAAGCACTGCTGGTAGTTCACGCGTTCCGGTACCTCGAGCAGACACGGCGCTGCCGGGTTCTCCGTCCGCCGCTCCGCGCTGCGCAGGGCCGAGAGTGCCCGCACCAGATTCTCGCTGGTCGGCGCGGCCTGGTACCCCGCCAGCGCGGCACGGCCCAGCTTCCCCTGGTCATCCAGTACGCCGGCCGGAAGCGGCTGGTCCGGCATCCAGTCCAGGTTCCCGTTCTCGAGGGACCAGAGCGGCAGCGCGATGGCAGCCCGCACGGCCAGCGGATCGATCGCACGCAGGCGTTCACTGGTCATGTCCGCCGGCCAGGCATCGGCGCCGAAAAGCGCCGTGGCAAACTCGACATCGCCGGACAGCACGGCCCCGCCCGGCTGAAAGGGCCGGAGATCGCGCGACGCGCGCTGGACCCGCAGCGTACCCACGTGCGCCACAATGTCCAGGGCCGTGGCCGTGTCGACGTGCGCAACGGCTCGCCTCACGATGGTCGTGTCCGTGAAGTTGAAGAAGGCGAGATCGAACCCGTCGCCGGAAGCATGGCAGGTGGCGCACTCCGCAGCGAAGGCGACCTGCCCTTGCCGCGCATCGGGGAGCGCCCTGCCCCCACCCTCGTCCAGCGGCGAAGGCATTTGTTCGCACTGGGTGAGCAACAGAGCGGTGATGGCGGCGAAGGAACCGTGGAATGATCGGCGCAAACGCATGATACCCTCCTCCATGAGTTGTCGATTGGGGAGAGCTGCGTCTGTTCTGACGCTGCGACCGCTGCCAGCGTTAGGAATGGTGCATCCGCATCCGCATCCACGTCCGCGCCCGCACCCGCATCCGAGTAACCAGCACTGCTGCCCTGGACCCCCGCGGCAGGGCCCACACCACCCCGCCCTTCGGATGCGGATGCGGGAAAAGCGGATCCCGGAGAGAGCGGCCCCGGGCTTTCGCATTCCCCGTGCCCGCAGGGGTCAGGAGCCGTCACCCCGAGCGAGCAACGCACCTGGGAGTCGACGGATCCTGGCGTGATTGGCTGCCAGCCGGACAGCGCGCCGGCCATTGGGGGGACACCGGATCCCTCGACTCGCTGCGCTTGCTCGGGACGGCAGAGTCCCGGCAATGCTGGCAAAGCTCGAATTGTCTTGCAAAACGCCAGGCCTGCAGATCCGCAAATCCGCGCTGCTATTGACTTCGAGGGCGGCCAACCTACATTTGCCCAACGGTTTCCGTCCCGCTCCCATACCAGGCCGCCGGGGCGCGTTTGCGCGCTTCCGAGCGGCTTGCCGGTTCCCCATGAGTCGTATCTCCTGCGGCCTTTCGTCCGGAGTCGAGCCATGGTGCCCAGCGTAGCTGCCAGCAGCCCGCCCACTGCCGACCGGCTGGCCTGCGTCCAGGCTTTCCGCGGCAGCATTCCCAGCTATGTGGCCGGGGAATGGGTGCTGCCGGATTCCCCCCGCTCGCTCGAGATTACCAACCCGGCCACTGCCGAGCGCCTGGGTGTCCTGCCCCTCGCCGCTGCCGCCGATGTGGATCGTGCGGCTGCTGCTGCGCGCGCTGCCTTCCCGGCCTGGCGCGAAACGCCGCCCGTCGAGCGCGCCCGCTGCCTCTTCCGCCTCAAGTTCCTGCTCGAGCAGCACGCCGACGAGCTGGCGCGTATTGTCACCGAGGAGAACGGCAAGACGTTGTCCGAGGCGCGGGGCAGCGTGCGCCGCGGGATCGAGAACCTCGAGCACGCCTGCGGCATCCCCAGCCTGATGATGGGGCAGACGCTGGAAGACATTGCGCGCGGCGTCGACTGCGAGACGATCCGCCAGCCCCTGGGCGTGTTCGCCGCCATCACGCCGTTCAATTTCCCCGCCATGGTGCCGCTCTGGTTCTGGCCCTACGCGGTCGCGACCGGCAACACCATCATCGTCAAGCCCAGCGAGCAGGTGCCGCTTTCCCAGACGCGGATCTTCGAGCTGGCCCACGAGGCCGGCTTCCCCGCCGGCGTGCTGAACCTGCTGCACGGCGACCGGGAAGCGGTTGACGCCCTGCTCGCCCACCGGGACATCGTCGGCATCTCCTTTGTGGGCTCGAGCGCGGTCGCCCGCCACATCTATCGCACGGCCGCCGACCACGGCAAGCGCGTGCAGGCGCTGGGCGGCGCCAAGAACCACATTGTCGTGCTGCCCGACGCGCCCGTGGACGCGGCAGTCGAGGGCGTGGTCAGCTCGGTCTACGGCTGCGCTGGCCAGCGCTGCCTCGCGGGCAGCGTCCTGGTTGCGGTGGACCGCGCCCATGAAGCCCTGCGCGAGCGCGTCGCTGCCGCCGCGCGCTCGCTCCGCCTGGGTTACGGCCTCGACGCCGACACGGACATGGGCCCGGTCGTCTCCGCGCGCCACAGGCAGCGGGTCGAGCGATTCATTGAGGAGGGGGTCAAGGAAGGGGCCAAGCTGGTAGTGGACGGCCGTGGCGCGCGCGTCGACACCTACCCGCGCGGCCAATGGGTCGGCCCCACGCTGTTCGAGCAGGTGCAGCCGGCCATGACCATCGGCCGGGAAGAGATCTTCGGCCCGGTGCTCTCGGTCACGCGCGCGGCCAACCTGGACGAGGCCATCGAGCTGGTGCACAAGAGCGGCTACGCCAATGCCACGTCCATATTCACCAGCAGCGGGCGGGCAGCCCGCGAGTTCCGCTACCGCGTGGGCGTGAGCATGATCGGCGTGAACATCGGCGTCGCCGCGCCCATGGCGTTCTTCCCGTTCGGCGGGACGAAGGGCTCGTTTTTTGGCGATCTCAAGGCCCACGGCCACGATGCCATCGAGTTCTATACGGACAAGAAGGTGGTGATCTCCAGGTGGTAGGTGGCCCGTTGGGCGGGGTGCGCACGCGTACCCGCACCGGTACCCGTACCCGTACCCGGTTTCCGGCGCGCCGTTTCGGAGGGGGTACGGGTACGCCTACGGGTACGGGTACGAAATGGGAGGACAGGAGAAGCTCATGCCTCGCAACGTAGTCGGCGGCTTGATCCAGATGTCGCTGCCGGACCTGCCGGCGGACGCGCCGGTGGCGCAGGTCCGCGATGCCATGATCGAGAAGCACCTCCCCCTGATCCGGGAAGCGGGCCAGCGCGGCGTCCAGCTTCTGTGCCTGCAGGAGCTGTTCTACGGCCCGTACTTCTGCCCCAGCCAGGACGCGCGCTGGTGCGACATTGCCGAGCCAGTGCCCGGCCCCACCACGGAACGGATGGCGGAGCTGGCGCGCCAGTACGCCATGGTGATGGTCGTGCCGGTGTACGAGCGGGAGATGGCAGGCGTCTACTACAACACCGCGGCCGTGCTCGATGCGGATGGCAGCTTTCTGGGCAAGTACCGCAAGACGCACATTCCCCACACGGCCGGCTTCTGGGAGAAATATTTCTTCAAGCCCGGCAACCTGGGCTACCCGGTGTTCCACGCGCGCTACGCGGACGTGGGCGTCTACATCTGCTATGATCGCCACTTCCCCGAGGGTGCGCGCATCCTGGGACTGCGCGGCGCCGAGGTGGTGTTCAACCCATCGGCAACCGTGGCGGGACTGTCGCAGTACCTGTGGAAGCTGGAGCAGCCGGCGCATGCCGTGGCCAACGGCTACTTCATGGGGTGCATCAACCGGGTGGGCAGCGAGGCGCCGTGGAACATCGGCGAGTTCTACGGCAGCAGCTACTTTGTCGACCCGCGGGGCAACTCCCTGGCGGTAGGTTCGGAGGACGCCGACGAGCTGGTCATCGCTGCCCTGGACCTGGACATGATCGAGGAGGTCCGTCGAGTCTGGCAGTTCTACCGCGACCGCCGGCCCGAGACGTACGAGGACATGGTGAAGGCGTTGCCCTGATGCGGCAGGGCCGCGGCCAGGGCTAAGTGGTCGAATCCGCAAATACGGCCGCATTCGTGGCCGTACTTACGAACTCGACCACTAAGGGTGAGGGCTCCAAGAAGGAAAGCAGGGCAACGCGGTTCTGGCTGCGGACACAAAGCGCTGTCTGGGGAGGCCTGGCATGTTCGCGCTCGCCCGAGCGCTCATCTACGCGAGCTTGTTTGTCGGCATAGTGCTGGTTTTCCTTCCGGCCCAGGTGCTGGAGGCGGAGGGGCTCACCCGACCGGCGGCGTTCGGCCCGGCGCAGATCGCCGGGCTCGGCATGCTCGCGGCCGGCGCGGCGCTGGTGCTGACCTGCATCTTCAGTTTCGCGTTCATCGGGCGGGGCACGCCGGCGCCGTTCGACGCGCCGCGACGGCTAGTCGTCTGGGGACCTTACCGGTGGGTCCGCAACCCCATGTACGCCGGCGTGGTCCTGGCCTTGTTGGGGGCGACCCTGTTCCTCCAGTCTCCAGGCTTGCTCGCGTTTACGGTGGCCTTCTGGGTCATCGTGCACCTGTTCGTCCTCGTCTACGAGGAGCCGACGCTCGGGCGGCTGTTCGGCGAAGAGTACGAAAAGTATCGGCAGCAGGTGCCGAGGTGGGTGCCGGCTGTGAAGGGGAAGGCTTGAAGCGCACCGGGCGCAAAGAGGGCCCAGGCCGACAAAGGTAACAGAGGCTCAGGAGCCTATATGCGTACTCTCATCCAAAACGGCACGATCGTCACCGCCACGGACCATTACCACGGCGACGTCCTGATCCAGGACGAGCGGATCGAGCTGATCGGCACACACCTCGACCTCCAGGCCGACAGGGTGATCGACGCTTCGGGCAGGTATGTCATACCCGGCGGGATTGACGTGCACACCCACCTGGACATGCCCTTCGGCGGCACGACCTCCGCCGATGACTTCGAGACCGGCACGGCTGCCGCCGCCTGGGGCGGCACCACCTCGATCATCGACTTCGCCATCCAGTACCGCGGCCAGACGCTGCAGCAGGCGTGGGAGAACTGGATGAAGAAGGCGGATGGCAAGGCGGTGATCGATTACGGCTTTCATATGATCATCACGGAGCTTTCCGAACAGCACGAGCAGGAAATGGATGCGCTGGTCCGCGAAGGCATTACCTCGTTCAAGCTGTTCATGGCGTATCCGGGCGTGTTCATGCTGGATGACGCGACCATCTTCCGCGCCCTGCTGCGCACGGCGAAGAACGGCGGCATGATCTGCATGCACGCCGAGAACGGCGGCGTCATCGATGTACTGGTGAAGCGCGCGCTGGCCGAGGGAAGGACCGCACCCAAGTACCACGCGCTCACGCGGCCGGCCCGGGCCGAGGCCGAGGCGACGCACCGCGCCATCGCACTGGCCGAGATGGCCGACGTGCCCATCTACATTGTGCATCTCTCGGCCGCGGAAGCGCTCGAGATGGTGACCGAGGCGCGGGGCCGCGGCATCCCTGCCTATGCCGAGACCTGCCCGCAGTACCTTTTCCTCTCCTACGACAACTACGAGGAAGGCGGGTTCGAGGGCGCCAAGTACGTGATGAGCCCGCCGCTCCGGCCCCGGGAGACGCAGGCCAGGCTGTGGCGCGGGCTGGCGTATAATGACCTGCAGGTGATCTCCACCGACCACTGCCCCTTCTGCATGAAGGAGCAGAAGGAGCTCGGAGTGGGGGATTTCAGCAAGATCCCGAACGGCGCGCCCGGCATCGAGACGCGCATGAGCCTGGTCTACGATGGCGGCGTGGGCGCCGGGCGCATCACGCTCAACCGCTTCGTCGAGCTCACCTCGACGGCGCCGGCCAAGATCTTCGGCCTCTTCCCGCGCAAGGGCACGATTGCGCCGGGATCCGATGCCGACATCGTAGTGTTCGACGCCCAGCGCGAGCAGACGCTTTCCGCGCAGAGCCATCACATGCGCGTGGACTACAACCCCTACGAGGGTCGGGTGGTCAAGGGCGTGCCGGAGGTGGTGCTCTCGCGTGGCCAGGCGGTGATCGAGCAGGGGAAGTTCGTGGGCCGGCCGGGCGCGGGTCAGTTCCTGCGCCGGGCTGCACGGAGCATGTAGCGGCCTTCATTTCCCGATCCGGATCCCGATCCCGATCCCGTGGCGGGACCGCGCTACGGGTGGGATCTGGCAGAGGGCTTCGGTCTGGGCGAAGGCGTAACGGCCCAGGCGACTATCGGGTACGGGTACGGGTACGGGTACGGGTACGGGTACGGGTACGGGCACGGGCACGAGCGCGGAGACACCCTCATGGACGCTGACCGTCTGCGCCAGAAGCAGAAGGAGTTTCTCTTCCCCTGCGTGGCCACCTACTACCAGGAGCCGGTGGTGCTCACGGAGGGGAGCGGCTGCGTGGTGCGGGACGCGGACGGCCGCGAGTACCTGGATTTCTTTGGCGGGATCCTGACGGTCTCGCTCGAGCACTGTCACCCCGAGGTGGTCGAGGCAGTGCACCGGCAGGCGGAGCGGCTGGGGCACACCTCCACTCTCTATGTCACCGAGCCGCAGGTGCGTGTGGCCGAGCGACTGGCGCGCCTCACGCCCGGCCGACTGGGGAAGAGCTTCTTCACCAACAGCGGCACGGAGGCGGACGAGACGGCCATCATGCTGGCCAAGATGTACACCGGCCAGCAGGAAGTCATTGTGCTGCGCCACGGCTACTCCGGGCGCTCGACGCTGGCCACCAGCATCACCGGGCACGCCGCCTGGCGGCTGCTGCCCACGCAGGTGCCGGGCATCAAGCACGCGCTTTCGCCGTACTGCTACCGCTGCCCGCTGGGCCTCGAGTACCCCTCCTGCGGCGTGAAATGCGCCCAGGACATCGAGGAGCTGATCCGCACGGAGACCAACGGCCGGCCGGCCGCGTTCCTGGCCGAGCCGATCCAGGGTGTGGGCGGCTTCATCACGCCGCCGCCCGAGTACTTCGAGATCGCCGTTGGGATCATCCGCAGCTATGGCGGCATCTTCGTTTGCGACGAGGTGCAGACGGGCTTCGGCCGCACGGGTGACCGGTGGTTCGGCATCGAGCACTGGGGCGTCGAGCCCGAGATCATGACCATGGCGAAGGGCGTAGCCAATGGTCTGCCCGTGGGCGTGACGATCGCCGCGCCCGAGGTGGCGGACGCCTGGAAGGGTTCCACCATCTCGACCTTCGGCGGCAGCCCGGTCACCATGGCCGCCGCGGCCGCCACCCTCGAGGTGATGGAGCGTGAGGACGTGCCGCGGCGGGCGGCGGAGCGCGGCCGCCAGCTCCGCGCCCACCTCGAAGCGCTCAAGGAGAAGTACCCCTTTATTGGCGATGTGCGGGGCATGGGCCTCATGCAGGCCGTCGAGCTGGTCGAGGACCGAGAAACCAGGAAACCCGCGCCTAAGCGCACGCTCGCGCTCATGGAGGCGGCCAAACGGCGCGGTCTCTTGCTGGGCAAGGGCGGGCTGTACGGCAACGTGCTGCGCCTGGCTCCGCCCATGCTCATCTCCGCTGCCGACGTCGACGAGGGCGCCCGCCTGCTGGACCAGGCACTGGCGGAAGTCGCCGAGTACGCGGTGGTGTAGGGCTGGGGCTGGGGCTACGCGGAGCCCGCCCTGGTCGGAGCTGCATTCTGGCAACGTGGCCCACCATACAAAGCAGAGCGGGACGAAATGACCGAACGCGAATTCTTCCAGCGCAAATGGGACGAGGAGCTCCCGATCACGGCCCGGGTGTTCCGTGCGGCGCCCGCGGACCAGCTCGAGTGGCGGCCGCATGCGCGCTCGCGCTCCGCGCGCGAGCTGCTCGCGGTCATGTCGGAGGAGGTCCGCATGGCCGGCGATTTCGTCGACCATGGCGCTTGCGACTGGGTCGAGCCGAGCGGCGCCGGTCAGGGTCTGGACCAGTTTTTGGGCACGCTCGAGGCGGGCGGCGCGGCGCTGAAGGAGCGGCTGGCGAGGCTGGATGACGCCGCCTGGGCCAGGCCAGTGGCGCTGAAAATGGGCGCTCAGGTGGTCTTCGAGTGCCCGCTCGGCGAGATGCTGTGGGGCACGCTGCTGGACGTGATCCACCACCGCGGCCAGCTCAGCACCTACCTGCGGCCCATGGGCGGCAAGGTGCCATCGATCTACGGGCCATCGGCGGACGAGATGACGCCCGCATCGGACCAGGTGGCGGCGAGCGGGTGAGGAGCAGGGTTATGGAAGTCATGACTCGCGACGCCGCGCTGGTCAACCGCGACCTGGCGCCCACCGCGGCGGCCGAGCGCACCTGGAGCTGGTGGAACTTCGCCGCGCTCTGGATCGGCATGTCCATCTGTATCCCGACGTATACCCTGGCCTCGAGCCTGGTCGAGCGCGGCTGGAGCTGGCAGGCCGCCGTCGCCAGCGTGATTCTCGGTAACGTCGTCGTCCTGATCCCCATCACCCTGAACGCTCACGCCGGTGCCCGCTACGGCATCCCGTTCCCGGTGCTGGTGCGCTCCTCTTTCGGCGTAGTGGGCGCGAACATTCCCGGACTGTTGCGCGCCGGCGTGGCCTGCGGCTGGTTCGGTATCCAGACCTGGATCGGCGGGTGGGCAATCTACACGCTGCTGGCGACGATCTGGCCAGGTATTGCCGGCCTGCCCAACCTGCTCCCCGGCTGGGTGGGCATTGACAGCGCTCAGTTCCTGTGTTTCCTCGGCTTCTGGGCACTGAACCTGGCCATTGTGCTCAAGGGGATCCACAGCATCAAGGTGCTCGAGAGCTGGGCCTCGCCCTTCCTGCTGCTGGTCGGACTGGCGCTGCTCCTCTGGGCCTGGAACGCCGCAGGCGGGTTCCGTCCCATGCTGGCCGACTCGGCGAGCGCAGGCGAGACCGTGCGCGGCGGCGTCGGCGCGGTGCTGGGCGCGGGACTCACTTCGGCGGTCGCGTTCTGGGGAACGCTGGCCCTGAACATCCCGGACTTTTCCCGCTACGCCCGCTCGCAGAAGGATCAGTTGCTGGGGCAGGCGCTGGGGCTGCCGCCCACCATGGCGCTCTTCGCGTTCATTGGCGCCGCCGTTACGGCCGCGACCGTGGTCATCTTCGGCGTACGGATAGCCGACCCCATTGCGCTGCTCGCGCGGGTGGGCGGGCCAGGCGTGGTCGTGCTATCCATGATCGGCCTGGTGGCCGCCACCCTGACCACGAACATTGCCGCCAACGTGGTCGCCCCGGCAATGGGTTTCAGCAACGTAGCGCCGCAGCGCATCTCGTTTCGCACCGGCGCGCTGATCACGGCGCTGATCGGCATCGCCATCATGCCCTGGAAGCTGTACAACGACGCGGCCGCCTACATCTTCACCTGGCTGATTGGTTACGGCGCGCTGTTGGGTCCGGTAGCCGGGATCATGATCGCCGATTACTTCTTGCTGCGCCGGCAGCAGCTCGATCTGGACGATCTGTTCCGCCGCGGCGGGGCCTACGAGTACTGGGGCGGCATCAACTGGGTGGCGATCGCCGCGCTGGTGTTGGGCATCGCGCCCAGCCTGCCCGGCTTCCTGGCCGCGCTCCAGTTCGCCCCCGCCACTCCCTTCTTTGCCGGCCTGTACAACTGGGCCTGGTTCGTCGGCTTCGCGCTTGCGGCCGCAGCTTACCTCCTGGGCATGACGGCGCTCCAGCCGGCGCTCCGGCCGGTGGCGCAGCGCGGCGCAGCAGCCGACTGAGGTGAGCCATCATGGGTGAGTTCGCTGCGCTGCTGACGGACGCGCAGTTCGACGCCAATTTTGCCGAAATCGCCCCGCCACTCACGGCGGACGAGGCCGAGGCAGAAGCGCACCGCTGCCTTTACTGCTACGACGCGCCCTGCACGCAGGCGTGTCCCACCCACATTGATGTCCCCGCCTTCATCAAGAAGATCGCGAGCGGCAACCTGCGGGGTGCGGCCGTCGAGATCCTGGACGCGAACCCCATGGGGCATTCCTGCGCGCGGGCGTGTCCCGTGGAAGTGCTGTGCGAGGGCGCTTGCGTCATGAATGACCTGCAGCGGCGGCCGATCGAGATCGCGCGGCTGCAGCGGCACGCCACGGACTATGCGCTCGAGCGCGGGCTGCGCCTGTTCCACGCCGGCCCGGCCACGGGGCGGCGAGTCGCCATCGTGGGTGCCGGACCGGCCGGCCTTTCCTGCGCCCAGGACCTGCGCCGCCGGGGACACGACGTCATCATCTTCGAAGCGCGGGAGCTGCCGGGCGGGCTTAACACCTACGGCATCGCCGAATACAAGATGCGGCCGCCCACCGCGCTCGCCGAAGTGCAGATGGTGCTCGAGCTGGGCGCCGAGCTGCGCACAGGCGTTGTCGCCGGGCGGGACGTGAGTTTCCCGGAGCTGCTCGCCGAGTATGACGCTGTCTTCATCGGCATTGGCCTGGGCGACACCCGGCGCCTCCGCTTGCCGGGCGGGGAGCTCGAGGGCGTATGGGACGCCCTCTCCTTCATCCGCGCGCTCAAGCTCCGCCCCCGGCACGAAGTGCGCGTGGGAAGGCGCGTGCTCGTGATCGGCGCAGGCAACACCGCCATCGACGCCGCCACGCAGGCCAGGCGACTGGGCGCCGATCGCGTGCAGATCCTCTACCGCCGGGGTGAGGCGGAGATGTCGGCCTTCCATTACGAATACGAGCTGGCCAAAGCCGACGGCTGCGAGTTCCGCTGGAACACCCAGCCGGTGCGCATGCTGGGGAACAGCAGCGTCGAGGCCGTAGAATGCCTGCGCCTGGAGCGCGGCGCGCCTGTGCCCGGCAGCGAGCACCGCATCGATACGGACATGGTCATCGAGGCCATCGGCCAGGAGCCACACGAATCGGTGTTCGCCCGCATCCCGGGCGTTCTGTTCAGGGATGGACGTGTAGTGGCCGACCCGGCTACCGGCCAGACCTCGAACCCGAAAGTCTTCACCGGCGGCGACTGCAGGAACGGCGGTATGGAGATCGTGAACGCGGCCGCGGAAGGCAGGCGGGCCGCCGCGGCCATCGACCGCATGCTGTCGGGTTGAGAATCGGGAATCGGGCTCGCGCTCCGGCGCCCGCAAGGAGGTACCATGGCAGACCTGTCCGTTGATCTGGCAGGGATCGACACACCCAATCCCTTCTGGCTGGCTTCCGGCCCGCCCACCAACACGTACGGCCAGGTGGCGCGCGCGTTCGACCTCGGTTGGGGCGGGGCGGTGTGGAAGACCGTGGGTGAGCCGATCATCAACACCTACTCCCGCTACGGCGGTGTGAATCTCGGCACTCAGCGAATGATGGGCTTCAACAACATCGAACTGATCAGCGACCGCCCGATCGCCGACAACCTGCGCGAGATCGCGCTGCTGAAGAAGCGGTATCCGCGGCACGCCGTAATCGTCTCGCTCATGGTCGAGAGCCGGCGCGAGGTGTGGCAGGACGTCGTGCGCCGTACCGAAGACACGGGGTGCGACGGCATCGAGCTAAACTTCGGCTGCCCCCACGGCATGAGCGAGCGGGGCATGGGCAGCGCGGTCGGCCAGGTCCCGGATTATGCCTGCCAGATCGTGGAATGGGTCAAGGAAGTTGCCACCCGGCCGGTGATCGTGAAGCTCACGCCGAACGTCACGGACGTGACCTACATCGCGCGCGCGGCGCGCAGCGGCGGCGCGGACGCGCTCTCGCTGATCAACACCATCAACTCGATCATGGCCGTGGACCTCGACACCTTCTTCCCCCACCCGCACGTTGCCGGCAAGGGCAGCCATGGCGGATACTGCGGCCCTGCGGTCAAGCCGATTGCCCTGAACATGGTTTCCGCGGTAGCGGCCGATCCGAGGGTGCGGCTGCCCGTCTCAGGAATCGGCGGGATCCAGAGCTGGCGCGACGCTGCCGAGTTCATCGCGCTGGGTGCCACGACCGTCCAGGTCTGCACCGCCGTGATGCACTACGGCTTCCGGCTCGTCGAGGACCTGATCGACGGGCTCTCCAACTGGATGGACGAAAAGGGATACGCCCGCCTCGAGGATTGGCGCGGCCGCGCGCTGCCCGGCATCACGAGCTGGGAGAACCTGGACCTCAACTACCGCACCATCGCGGTCATCGACCAGGCCAAGTGCATCCACTGCGGGCTGTGCTATGTGGCCTGCGAGGATGGCGCGCACCAGGCTATTGCACTTTTGCGCGACCCGGAGCGAACAGCACTGGGGGCGGACGCGCCCTCCGATCGCGTGAACGGCGGCGCCTGGCGCTGGCACGTCCAGGTCATCGAGCAGGCCTGCGTGGGCTGCAACCTCTGCTCGCTGGTCTGCCCCGTGGCGGGGTGCATCACCATGCAGGAAGTGCCGACCGGCCAGCCGCCCGTCAGTTGGAAGGAGTACGCGGCCGGGACCGGCCGGCTCGCGGTGCGGCCCGAGCACTACGTGCCCGTGGCTTAGTGGTCGAATTCGATCACTTGGCCCCGCCGCTTCGTCGGCGGTGACGCCTCAGATGCCTCGAGGCCTCCGCGCCTGAGCGGCGCAGAGGCCTCGATTTCCTTGGGCAGCGCCGGGCGGGCGCGGCTGGTTACGTCGGCAATACCGAGCCGAGAACCTTCACGCCCGCGCCCCGGGCCACATCCATCGCCTCGATCACGTCCTGATAAATCAGCTCCCCGTCCGCCTTGATGAACAGCACCTTGTCCGGCCGGTTGTCGAAGATCTCGTGCAGACGGCGCTCCAGGTCCCGCCGCCCCACCGGCTGGGTGTTGACAAAGTAGCGCCCCTGAGCATCGATCTCGAGCACGATCTGCGGCGCCGGCTCCGCAGGCTGCTCCTGCTTCTCGACCGGGAGCTGCATGTCAATGCTGCGCTGGAGGAGCGGCTGG
Source organism: Gemmatimonadota bacterium (assembly GCA_016209965.1). NCBI lineage: Bacteria > Pseudomonadati > Gemmatimonadota > Gemmatimonadota bacterium. The sequence goes on from JACQVE010000090.1 coordinate 22,779, forward strand.
GCAACCATGAAGATGACGAGCAGCACGAGCAGCACGTCGATCATGGGGGTCATGTTGATGTCCGCTATGTCCGAGCGGCCCGTCTTCCCCATCTGTATGGCCATGCGGCCTCTCTCCTGCCCCTAGTGGCTCGTCACCGAGATTCCCGTGGCATTCGACTGCGGCTGCTTCCCGAGCCGCTGCGTTGCTCCTCCTCGAAATAGCGCTGCTATTCCCTCGTCGTCGCGCCTTGCGGCTCGGGCGCATCCGCAGTCTCGGTGCTCACGGGACCTCGGAGACGAGCCACTAGTCCTTCTTCTTGCCCTTCTTGTCTTCGCTTGGCCGGGTCTCCGTCACGGCCGCGATCACGCGGGCCCCGGCATCGCGCGCCAGGTCCATGGCGTCCAGGATCTCCTGGTACTTGAGGCTGCGGTCGGCCTTCACGAAGAGCACCTTGTCCTGGGGCCGCGCAGCAAACTCCCTCTCGATGAGCATGGCCGCCCGTTCCCGCTGGATGGGCCGCTTGTTCAGGTAGTATTTGCCGAAGGCATCAATGCCCAGCACTACCCGATCCTCCTTCTCCGGCCGCTCCTTCAGGTTCACACCCTGCGGCATCTGCGCCTGGAAGCCCGCCACAATCGCCGGTGTAACTACCATGAAGATGATGAGCAGCACCAGCATCACATCCACCATGGGGGTGACGTTGATGTCTCCCATGGAATTGGATTCCGTGATGTCGTGCTCGCCGCTCGTGGGCTCGTACTCCATCGGCGCCTTCTCCTGACTTAGGACATGCGCGCCCGGCTCAGCGCCGCCGGATCCTCAGCCGCACCCTCCAGGCTCAGCGCCACCGCTTCGGCAGCCGCACCCGCGTGCATGCGCGCCTCGTAGCGGTGCAGGAAGTCCATGAACTCCTTGGTCGCGTACGTGATCTCCATCGAGATATAGTCGATGCGATTCAGGTAGTAGTTATAGAGCCACACCGCCGGAATCGCCACCGCCAGACCGAACGCGGTGGTGATCAGCGCCTCGGCAATACCGGCCGAGACGGCAGCCAGTCCGCCGCTCCCCATGGCCGCCATCCCCGTGAACGCGTTGACCACACCCATGGTCGTGCCCAGCAGCCCCACGAAGGGCGCCGTGGCCCCGATGGTGGCCAGCACGCCCAGCCCACGCCGGAACGTGGCGAGTTGCTCGAGCTTGTTCAGATCAATGAGCCGCTGCGCGGACGCGACCTCGACGGCCGTAAACTTCCGGTCTTCCGAGTAAATGCTGAGGCTGGGAAAGACCCGGCGGAACGCAGTGGCCAGGTGGCTGCGCCGATGCTCGTCCACCAGCCGCTGCGCCTCGGCGAAATCCTCGCCCGCCAGCGCCTGGGAGAAGAGCGGCGAAAACTTGAGCGTCGCCGCCTTGGACCGGCGCAACTGCACACTCTTCCGCGCCGCGATCATGGCCATGTAAATGGACATGCCCAGCAACAGGAAGACAATGCCGCGGGCAAACCAGCCCATGGTTCCCCAGAGTTCGATCAGGGACAGATTCATCGTGGGTTCCTTTCTCGCCTCAACTTGCTCCCGCGCTCGGCGCAGGGCCATCCAGGGTTACAGCGCGGCCGCCGCAGGCGCAGCGAGTCCGCAGCGGGGCCGGCAAACGCACTCGATCAGATGGGCTTGAACACGATCGGGATCTGGATCCAGACCTTCACCCGCTGGTCCCGGTTCTGGGCCGGCGAGAAGCGCATGAGATCGGCCACCTTCAGCGCCGCCTGGTCCAGCGATTCGTGGCCGCTCGACTTGTTGACCTGCGTCCTCAGGACCCGGCCGTTCTCGTCAATGAAGAACCACAGGATCGCCGTGCCGCCGATCCCGGCGTCACGCAGCAGCGGCGGATAGTGACGCTGCAGCGCCTTGGCCACCTCGTCCCGGTTCTTCAGGTCCGGGCGCAGCGTGTAAGGCGTGAACACGGGAGCCGCAGCAATGTCTTCCGCCGTGACCTCCCGCCCCGTGGCCTTCCCACCTTCCACCCCCTCACCCGTGAAGTCCTGCTCCACAATCTCCGGCCCCGTCGAGGGCGGCGGAATGTCGGGCGGGATGATCTCGGGCGGCGCCAACGTCTGGAACCCCTTGGGCACGTCCACCACCTCTGCGGGCGGCGGCGCGTCCGGCGGCGGCGGGGGTGGGGGCGGGGGCGGCGGCGGCTCGTCCTCGATCCGGATCAGGGCGACGACCTCTTCGTCATCATCGGCCGCATCCTTCCCCAGCGCCATCGTCGCCCAGACCAGAGCCGTGATCACCAGCGCGTGAAACACGACGGAGCTCAGGATAGCCGCGGCCGCAGCCCCCGCCTCGCGCGGCGGCCGGCTGGCGATCAGGTTGCTGAACATTGCCGGTCTATCGCTTCCCGGCGTCCGCTCCTCGCTCATCCTTCTCCGTCCCTCCTCAGGCGATCAGCAGCAGCAGCTCCAGCAGCTCCTCGCCTCGGCAGCACAACAGGAAAACGGCACACGCAGCGGCCAGCCCCGAGCCGAGCAGCCGGGCCGCCGAGTGACCGTCATGAGTTTTCTCGCCAATCGATGCGCAGGCAATCCAGCTAGCTGCGAAGCCCTGCCCGCGCCAACTGCTGCGCAAAAGGCAATGTAGTCCCGCACTTCCGCACCGTCAAGGGAAACCGCCGTGCGGAAAAATAGTTCCCGTCGCGCCCGAATCGGCGCCTTTTCGAGGGCATGCGCCCGACAGGATTCGAACCTGTGACCTTCGGCTCCGGAGGCCGACGCTCTATCCAACTGAGCTACGGGCGCGCAGGAAAAAGGTACGGGAAGCGGAATAAGCCGAGTTCTGTCTCCAGTCCCTGCCAGCCGCAGCCGGCCGGTTGGAGGCGGACCATTTCTCTAGGGCGGCGGTCGCCCGCCGCCTCGAGCAGCCTACCCGGGACTCCCGCGGCCTGTGGCCGCGTCGGCGCGGGTCCACGCCTCGTCCCTGCTTGGCCTTGCTCCGGGTGGGGTTTGCCGTGCCGCCCCTGTTGCCAGGGGCGCGGTGGTCTCTTACACCGCCGTTTCACCCTTGCCTCCGGCACTCAAGTCTCACAGCCCTGCGCATTACTGCAACACGGCTGCGTGACTTGAGTGCCGGATCGGCGGTCTGTTCTCTGTGGCACTTTCCGTCGCCTCACGGCGCCCGGGCGTTACCCGGCACCCTGCCCTGCGGAGCTCGGACTTTCCTCGGCCCCGGCACTCAAGTCCTGGAGCCTGGCCGTCTCGACAACACGACTCTACGACTTGAGTGCCGGGCCGCGGTCCACACTCGCTTCCCGTCCCTGTCAAACAGCCGTGGGCCTGGTACCGGAACGCTGCGCTCGCGGTTCCCGGACCGAGGCCGCACGCGCCCGGGAGGAGTCGAACCCCCAGCCTTTGGATCCGTAGTCCAACGCTCTATCCAGTTGAGCTACGGGCGCATGCGGGCCCGGCACTCAAGTCCTGGAGCCTGGCCGTCTCGGCAACACGACTCTACGACTTGAGTGCCGGGCCGTAATCCCGAACAACCAAAATTAGCCCCCCGGTCGCCTCCCGTCAACCGGGGTGGACGGCGATTCTGCGCGGAACGGCGCGATATTCGGGCGACCGGCCGGGCGGGGAGGGGAGCGGCCGCGGCGGCCGAAGTCGGCCGGGCTAGCGCGTGGGCCGGCCCGGCTCGGAGATCCAATCAGGGCAGCGGCTTCAGAACGCTGAGAACCCGGTCAGGTCCTGCCCCAGGATCAGCCCGTGGATGTCGTGGGTGCCCTCGTAGGTGTACAC